>RCNQ01000338.1 GCA_003731675.1 Bacteroidetes/Chlorobi group bacterium ChocPot_Mid | reverse complement strand
AACGATATTTTTATTTTTATTTTGTGCATTATTTCAAATAATTCATTCTCAGGACAAATCACCATACACTCTGTTAATATCACTTGACGGTGTAAGGTATGATTTTGATAAAAATGATTCTTTACCAAATTTTAATTTTATTAAAGAAAATGGTGTAAAAGCCAATTCATTGACACCGGTTTTTCCAACTCTTAGTTTGCCAAATTTATTTTCTCTTTTGAGTGGATTGTATCCGATAAATCATGGGATAATCGCAAACACATTCAAAGACCCTATTAAAAATGATTTTTATACAACAAGAATTAAAGGAGCAAGAGAACAAAATAAATGGTATATTGGAGAAACTTTTTGGGAAACTGCTAAACGACAAGGGATAATAACTGCTGATATTAATTCAATTTTCCCGAGATTATCTGATAAAAATAAAATAGCAGATTTTTATATCGAATTTAATTCTGATTCTTCATATTGGCAGAGAATTGACGAAGGTCTGAATTTTTTGACAATCAACTATGCTGAACGTCCCAATTTCTTGCATTTTTATTTTGAGGATGTGGATTTAAAATCACATATCTTTGGTGTAAATAGCAAAGAAGTTAATAATAGTTATCATCTTTTCGATTCATTAATTGGCTATATTTTGACGAAATTAAAAACAATGAATTTGTATGACAGCACCAACATAATCATTGTTTCTGAGCATGGAGATATGGATATTGATAGTAACAATACCATTAATTTGGATAATATTTTATCTGGAATAAGATATGAATTACAGAATTATGGAACATTTGCAATGATAGATGGCAGAAAGACAGTTCTTCAGGAAATATTCGATAGTTTAAAATTACATTCTGTAAATTACGATGTTTACTTTCGTGAAGATTTACCTAAACATTTTAACTTCAGTAACCATCCTTATATCTCACCAATCATACTAATCGCTAAGCCAGGTTGGGTTATGAGTGACAATAGTCTGGAAAATAAAACTATTTCTTTAAAAGCAGTGAATGGTTATGACAATAATGTAATTGATATGCACGGTATTTTTTATGCAATGGGTCCATCTTTTTCTAAAAACTATGAAGTTGAGACAATCAATATAATTGATATTTATCCGATACTCTGTCATATTCACAGAATAATACCCAGAAACAATATTGACGGAAGTTTTGAAAGAGTAAAAAATATTTTGAAAGATTTAAATGAGTAGGAAAAAAACTTTATTGGCAATTTCTTCACCAAGTGGAGGTGGAAAATCAACTGTAGCGAGGTACTTATTGAATAAATATGATAACTTAAAATTTTCTGTTTCTGCTACAACAAGAAAACCGAGAGCCAACGAGATTGACGGAAAGGATTATTTTTTTCTTTCAAAAGAAGAATTCCTGAGGAAAATCTCTGAAGGTGATTTGATAGAGTATGAAGAGATATTTGGAAACTATTACGGTACACTAAAATCAGAAGTCGAGAAAGCTAAATCGAGTAATCATTGTTTACTTTTCGATATTGATGTAAAGGGTGCATTGTCAATCAAGAGGATTTATCCGGAAGATTCACTGCTGATATTTATTTCTCCTCCAAATCTGGATATACTTAAGGAAAGGCTTATTAAACGTGGTTCTGAGACAGAGGAACAACTTAATATACGTTTAGCAAGAGCTAAAATGGAAATGGGTCTCAGAGAGCAATTCGATTTTGATTTAATGAATGATGATTTAAATAATACTTTAAAGCAAGCAGACAAAATTGTAACAAAATATATGAGAGTTTAAAGCTATGAGAATTAAAATAATACTGATATTTGTTATTTTCATTCAGTTTCTTGGTTGTTCCAAATCATATGAGGACGATAAAAAAGAAATAATTAAATTATTGAATGAAAATTCGCAATGCTATCGCCAAAAAAATCTTGATTGCATAATGAGTACTTATTTAAATGATTCTACAACAATTGCCTTAGGTACTGAAAAGAATTTTATCGGAAAGGGCTTTGAATCTATCAAGGAAAATTACAAGAAAGATATTGCTCAAAATTGGGTTTTACTTAATTATATTTACAAAAATCCGATTATTTTTATTAAAGATGATATTGCATGGTTAACAGCAGATGTTTATAGCAATTTAAAAATTTCAATCATAAATGAATTTGATGAAAGTGAAGATATAATCATTGAATTAGATTCGAGACTAACAGCTGTTTGCAGGAAAGTTAACGGTAAGTGGAAATTTGTTTTAACAAACTTCCAGCATTTCACAAATCCTGCTGAGAAAATTAAAACCAATGAAGAAACAAATTAAAAAAAGTGAAGGACTTAATTTGATAAATCCTTCACTTTAATTCGATATAGTTAAAATCAGAATTGGTCTATTACATAATAAACAGAACCAATATATCTTTTTCCTTTAGCTCTTTTTTCCTTTGGTGGTGGATTTTTCGGGTCAGTTGAATTTTTAGGTTCAGTTGAAATTCTGTCCTGCGAAATTCCTTTCGATACAAAGTAATCATATAATGCTTTGCATCTTGCTTTACTTAAAGCTTCATTTATAACTTCATCACCATTATTGTCTGCATAAGCAACAATTTTAAATTTAATATTCTTATTTTCCTGCAGTGTTTTCATAAAATCATCGAGGAAAAAGTCAGCACCTCCGCGTAGTTTGGTTTTATTAGGTTCAAAAACAGGAACTTTTTGTGCAAGTTCTACACCTTTGTATTTAGGAACAATCTGATAGTCCTTCGAGTATTCCTGATATTGCTCGGTATTGGGAATATTAATTGGGAACTCGGCAGTGAAGTAATTTTCATCTCCTTCAAAAACCAATTTATAATTTTCACCCGGTTTTAACCCAGTTATGAAATAGTACCCATTTTGTGAGGCATTAGTTTTACCACGTCTGATGACTTTGCCTGTATTATCCTGTAATTGATAATTTATTCTTATCGGGTCTTTTGTATTTGCATTGAAAACACTTCCTGTAACAGATACTACTGTCTTAAGTTGAGCATCGGAATATGAATTCAGAACAATCAAAAAACCTAAAATTATCCCAAGTATTATGAAAATTCTTTTCATTATTTTCTCCTTTACTATTTATTATTAATTTACTTCTTTTTTGTTAAAAATCTGACAGTATTATCAGCACAACCAATTATAATAATGCTGGCATCACTAACTAAGTCAACTGACCAAATTTCAACACCAGTATCAAAAGTCATAAGGTTTTTACCAGTTGTGATATCCCAAAGCTTTACCTTTTTATCTAAACTTGCAGAGACAAGCGTTTTGTTGTCAGCCGCAAAAGAAACATCCTGGATTAATTCATCATGAGCTTTAATCGTTCTGAGAAGATTGCCATCGGGCATAGACCATATCATAATGTTACCTCCTTGGTCAGCTGAGGCAAGAAATCTGTTGTCAAAACTAAATAATACAGTAAGTACAGGATATTCATGTCCGGTTAATGTCATCAGTGATTTTTGTGATTGTAAATCTGTTGACCAAATTTTTATGGTTTGATCATCTGAGCATGATGCTAAAAATTTCCCGTCATAACTATAAGCAACATTATTTGTCGGGTCGTTGTGCTCCCTGAGTGTTTTTATTTCTGTTCCGAGTTTATAGTCCCAAAGTTTTACAGTTCTGTCGAAACTTGTGCTTGCAACAAGTGACGAA
>RCNQ01000337.1 GCA_003731675.1 Bacteroidetes/Chlorobi group bacterium ChocPot_Mid | reverse complement strand
CAATAGCCATAATTTCGAGAGCGTCTATTTGTTCGGAGACTTTCATAGTGCCGATTTGGGCGGCAATAGCACCGCCAACTCTTCCTGCAATAACAAGAGCAGTCAATACGGGGGTAAGTTCTGTGAAAACAGCAGTGGCGATTGAAGCGCCGAGATATGGTCGGGTGATACCAAGCAGGTTGAATTTTGAGAATAGCAAGGTAGCTTCCAAAGCGGCAATAGCACCTGTGAAAGAGCCAATCAGAATTACAAGAGGCAGGGAATCTGCTCCAATTAAGCTCATTTGCTCGATAACAAGTTTTCTGTCTTTGATAATTCTTGGGAAATAGCGGAATACATTTAAAAGCAGTATGGTAATCTTTCCAAATTCTGCCAAAAAATTAATTACTTTTCTACCGAGCCGTGCAATAAGTTCCATTTCAAAAAAGATTAAATTTACTTTACACAAGAATAATTACAAATTACAAAAAAATTCTATGATTTGAATTTACATTTTGCCAATGCAATAAAAAATTTTTTTTTAAGTTACTAATCTGATATTTGTAAACGAGATTTGAGATGATAAATAAATGTATTGTAGTGTTGGTGTTTTTCTGTTTTGCTTCTTTAGCTTTTGAGAATTCATTTGCTATCGAACCGAAAGACCACGCTATTTTTACAAATGTTAAAATTGATACTACAGGAAAGCTCAAAGCCATAATTTCCTGGATTGCTGACAGTAACGCAAAGGATTATAGAATCAAAAGGAAATTGCCTGCAGAAGATGACTGGGGTTTAACTTTGGCGAGTCTTGATAGTAATGCAACTTTTTATATAGATTCAACAATCGAAAGCGGTGTCGGATATGAGTATTCTCTTGTGAAGAATTGTGCTTTTCCGACAGATACCACAAGATATACTTACGAGGGATACGCTTATATTTTTGTAGGCAACAATATATTAGTTCCAGATTATCGAGGCAAATTATTGCTTTTGATAGACAATTCAATAGCTGATTCTTTGGAATACGAAATCGAAAGGTTTATTTATGATATTACGGGTAATGGCTGGCAGGTGGTCAAAAGGGAAGTTGAGCGTACAGAGAATTTTGATGGTCAGGCAGTTCAAAAGGTAAAAAAAATAATTGTTGATGAATACAAAGAATCAGGAGGAGAGCTGAAAGCTCTTATTTTACTCGGGAGGGTAGCGGTACCTTATTCGGGAGATTTTGCAGTTGATGGACACGAAGACCACAAAGGTGCATGGGTTGCAGATACTTATTATGCTGATATAGACGGAGAATGGACAGATGAAGATGTGAAAGATACTAAAGCGGAAAGAACAGAGAACTGGAATGTGCCAGGTGACGGCAAATTTGACCAGAATCAAATACCTTCAGATATAGAGCTACAAACAGGGAGGATTGATTTTTATAAGCTGAATTATTTTGGTAAATCGGATATCGAAATGATAAGAAATTATCTGAATAAAAATCACGCTTACAGGACAGGAATTTTTAAACCGGAATACAGCGGAGTAATTGAAGACCACTGGGGTATGACAAGTGAAGTGTTTGCTTCAAACGGGTGGATGGAAATATCGGGATTGCTGGGATACGAAAATGTTTCTGAAGGGAAGTTTATGGAGCCATTGAGTCAGCCGTCAAGACTTTGGGCTTACGGTTGCGGGCAGGGGGGGTACAACAGTATTGCCTATACAGCTTATGTTGACAGATTGGATACGATGAATTCGGGAGGAGTTTTCTCGCTTTTTTTAGGGTCTTACAATGGTGACTGGGACGTAGAGGATAATATTTTGCGGAGTGTCCTTGCATTTTCGCCGAGTGCTTTGGCTTGTGTCTGGACGGGGAGACCTTACTGGCATTTTCACCACATGGGGCTTGGTTATCCGATAGGGTATTCGACTTTAATTTCGCAGAACAATCAAGTACTATATCTGAGCAACAATAAATACGGGAATCGTTTTGTACATATTTCGCTATTGGGTGACCCTACGTTAATTATGTATGTTGAAGAGCCACCAACAAAACTTGATTTATCGCTTGAAGTATCTCAAAGTTCAAGCAGGGTTTACCTGAGCTGGGAGTGTAGTGATGAGCGGCTTTTAGGATTTAATGTATATCGTTCTGACAGGATTGAAAACAAATTTGTGAAAATAAATGAATCTATAATTAAGGCGAAAGAATTTGTTGATGACAATCCTCTTTCAGGCAGGAATATATATATGTTGAGAGCTGTCAGGCAAAGAGAGACAAAGACAGGAAGTCTTATCAATATGAGTCAGGGGATATTCGAAGAAACTGAGATTCCTGTATTGCAGTTCAGCAGCAAGTTGAATTATACTTTAAAATGTTATCCTAATCCTGCAGAAACTTCGGTAAATATTTCATTTGTAAATCCTAAGAAGGAGAAAGTTCGGGTTGCTGTTTATGATTTACAGGGTAAATTGGTCAAAGAGCTTGTGGATAAAGTGCTTGATGCAGGATATTTCTTAAATAACTGGAATTTGCTCGATGAGAACGGAGAAAAAGTTATGTCGGGCATGTATTTTGTCAAATTCATTACAAAAAACAAAACGATTGTTGCAAAATTGGAAGTTATGCATTAATTTATATTTTCAGGAAATGATAATTTATGAAAATTAACAGGAGAAAACTATGAAGCTTTTTTACAGGATTTTACAAAGTTGTTTTGTGATATTAATAATTCTATTAATAACAGAAAATCTTCAGTCTCAGGTTAACCCGAGGACACAAAACTCGAAGGATTTTGCAGTGATGGTTCATGCAAGTATAACAGAAAATCCACCTGCAATAACATTGCACTGGGTGCCAAGCATAGATGCTCAGCAGTACGTTGTCAGCAGAAAGCTCAAAGACCAGGCACAATGGTTGGATTTGGCAACTCTTGACAGCAATACATCTGAGTATACGGATAACACCGTTCAAATCGGTCAGGCATACGAATACCAAGTCAGAGGAATCTGTCAGATGTATGTAAAAATCAGTGACACACAAAACGGGTATATGCCATATCAGAGTTTCGGGTATGTATATGCAGGTATCAAAGCAAATCCACCACAGTTCGGAACAGTCTTGCTGATTGTTGAAGAAAATCTTGCTTCTGATATAGGTGACAAAATTATTCGTCTTGAGCAAGACCTTGCAAATGAGGGCTGGAAGACAGTTCGCAGGTATGCTCCAAGAACAGAGCAGTTCGACGGTGCCGCTGTGAAAGCAGTGAAAAATATTATTACACAAGAATACAACAAGGACCCAAACAATTTAACAACTGTTCTTTTACTCGGAAGAATAGCAGTTCCATACTCAGGTGATTTTTCCCAAGCGACAACTTATCCGCCTGACGGACACGTGCCTGACCACAACGGAGCGTGGCCCAGTGACCTTTACTATGGATTGCTGAATGAAAACTTTTGGACAGATATATCTGTGAACAATACAGGTGGTAGCCGAGCAGAAAACAAGAATATACCAGGCGATGGTAAATTTGACCAGACAAGTTACAGCTATGACAATGTGAATCTGAGAGTCGGAAGAATTGATTTGTACAATTTACCTGCATTTTTTGACAGCAAGACAAATAAGGGGACAGAGCTTGATTTGATAAGCAGATACCTTGATAAAAATCATAATTATAGAACAGGACAAGTGCCTTATGTTAATAAAGGATTGATTTTTGATGGATTTTCGACGATGCAGGAGGCATTCGCATCGAGCGGATGGAGAAATTTCGGAGCTTTCTTCACAGCAGATTCTGTGAAAACAGCTGACTGGATAAGAGTTCCTGATACAACAGTAACAAACCTTTGGTCTTATGCCTGTGCAGGTGGTTGGTATGAAGGTTGCGGAGGAGGAACTACTGCCAATTATGCATCGAATAATATAAAAACAATATTTACTTTGATGTTTGGCTCATATTTTGGTGATTGGGACCACAGCGATGCTTTTTTGAGAGCACCACTGGCTTCTAAACAATCTGCATTGACTTGCGGATGGTCGGGCAGACCTCACTGGTATTTGCATCACATGGGATTGGGTGAACCAATAGGATATTCTTTGCTTGTGACACAAAATAATTCGAATACTTATATCCCCAATTTATATTATAATACTCAATATGGTGGCTGGTTTATTTATGCTGTGGGTATGAGAAACATTCATATTGCCTTAATGGGTGACCCAACTTTAAGAATGAATTATGAACTGATTCCACCAGTTACTAATGTGACTCTTAATCAAACAGAAAAGAGAAAGCTCGAAATCAGCTGGGATGCTCCTGCAAACCAAACAGGTCTTTCCTACTATGTTTACAGAGCTAACGAGGTATTGGCTGGAGAAAATATTATTTCAAAATATACGCAACTCAACAAAGAGCCTTTGACTGCTACAACATTCGTTGATTCGACAATTAACAATGGTAAACTTTACTACAAAGTTGTTCCTGCGAAATTGAAAGCAACAATTGGCAGTGGTTCTTACTATTGTCCCGGTGCTGCGACAGAGAAGACTTTTACGGTAACTTCAGTTGATGAAATACCTGAGCTTAGTTTTGACATCAGTGTAACGCCAAACCCTGCAGAGAGCCATTCGATAATTGATTTGACTTTGCGAAGAACATCAATTGTAAGTCTGACAATATGCGATTTGATGGGTAATACAATCCGCAACATCAGAAATGAATACTTGAGTGCTGGCAATCACAAATTCAACTGGGATTTGACAGACGACAGCGGTAACAAGGTTATGTCTGGTATTTATTTTGTTAAAGTTGCAACAGAAAATAATTACAAACTCGAAAAAATTGTAGTTACAAAGTAAAATTATAATACTCCTTCCTTCTTTGCATTAAAGAGGGAAGGAGTAAATTATAGACAATTAGGAATTTTATTTTGTGTGATATGTTTTTATTTTAGCTGTGTTTTTCACAAAAGTATTTAATTGAAAAATCTTTTGTGCCAGAGAGATAATGTCATTAATGAGAAAATTTGTAATCCCTGATTTTGCTTTCCTGATTTGTGTAATTTGAAAATTTTATTGATATAGTCTTTGTTGAATATATTGTCTTTTACGAAGTAAGAGTTCATAACGGTTGAGTAAGCAAAATTATACCAGTCGTTGCGTAGCCACTCATTTACAGGAGCCCAGAATCCCTGCTTTTTACGATGAACAATTTCGTGTGGCAGAATAGATTCCACTGCTTTTTTTAGAACACTTTTTGTCGTTGTTTTATCGGGTACTCTGATGTCAGGTGGCAAAGACATAGTGAACTCCACGTGGCGATGGTCAAGGAAAGGGACTCTTGCTTCGATGCTGTGAGCCATTCCGATTTTATCTACACGCATTAACAGAAGTTCAGCGAGTCGTTGTTGCAATTCCACATAAGCA
>RCNQ01000336.1 GCA_003731675.1 Bacteroidetes/Chlorobi group bacterium ChocPot_Mid | reverse complement strand
AAGCGGTAATTTCAATTTAAAATGCTCTCCCAATTCCCTGCTTTCCATTGTACCCATTTGACCAAATTCTATTTCTCTGACTGAAAATTCAGGTTTATAAACCCCTTTAGCAAATATTTCAACTCTCCCTTTCTCCAAATTATTCAATACATTCAATAAATCCAACTCAATTTCCATATTCTCATTCAGTTCGAATAAACCATTGTTATTCTCATCAATTATCTGATAGTCTTCCACAATTATTGATTTATAATTCTCTTCTTTCATTGCCTTCTCGGCATTGACCCTGCCTTTTCCAATCCTGTCCACAAAAAATGGATTTATTGTATCAATATTATCACAACTCTTCTTCAAATGCTCCTTAACCTGAATTGGCAAATAATTTGGGTATCTGGCTCTTATTAAACCACAAATCCCCGCAACAACAGGCGATGCCATTGATGTCCCGTCCAGATATTCGTATTCATTACCAGGAACAGATGAATAAATATCCTCTCCAGGTGCCGCAACATCTACACTATAATGATAATTAGAAAAACCACTCCTTTTATCGTTAAAATCCACCGATGATACCGAAATAACATCCTTATGTGAAGCAGGGTAAAACGCTACCTCATTCCCGTCATTACCTGCCGCGGCAACTACTAAAGCACCAAGCTTATTAACCGCATTTAAAATCTCCATTTCTGCTTCAGACCTGCTTTCACTCCCCCATGAGCAATTAATCACATCAGCACCCATGCTGGCGGCATATAGTATCCCTTCGTAACTGTTCATTACTGATGTATTAAATGGATTATCCGATGCAACCTTTACTGCCATTATTTTCGCACCTTTGCTTATTCCTGCTATCCCTCTGACATTATTTGTCGTAGCGGAAGCAATTCCTGCCACATGAGTCCCATGAATATGTCCTGGGTATGGGTCATTGTCTCCCTGCCCGTTTCCACTACCGACAAAATCCCAGCCACGCCAGTCATCAATAAAACCGTTGCCATCATCATCTATACCATTATTACTTTTATCTCCACCTTTACCATCTGGACCAGTTTCACCAGGGTTTTGCCAGATTTTATCCTTCAAATCCTCATGTTCATAATCAATACCAGTATCAACTATACCAATGACAATACTGCTATCATTAATATCAGACTTCTCCATTTCATCCCAGGCATCAAATATCTTAATTTGATTTAAATAATACTGACGATACACCAGACTATCATTAGGAACAGCTACTATGTGTTTAATCGGAATAGCTTCTGAGTACTCAACAAAATCTAATCCTGACAACTTGGAAGAAGCTACTTTTGGGTCAATATAATTTGAATACTCAACCACATAAATTCTCATCAGATTTGACACCTCAGGTGCAATTAATTTATCATTGGATAATTTTCTGTTTATTGTATGAATTGTGTCATCTCTCAGATTTAAATAATTATTTTTCAATAACTCCCTGTTGAATAAACTCAATGTATTCGAACTGATATACTCTTTGACTGAATAATCACCAAGTAGGTCTTTTAAAGCAGGAATTTCTTGTGATGATTTAATGAGATTATATTCCTCAGAATCTTTGAACTTAATAATAATTCTATTTTTTTCAAATTCTTGTCCGAATGATGTAAAATTTATTATAACAAATAGAGTAAAAATCAGTTGAATTAAAGTAATATTCTTCATTTTAATTAAAATTATTTAATTATTATTTTATTAATTTTTGTTAAAAGGCAGACGATAATCATTAATTATTAATCTTAATTATAAAAAATATTTTTTTTATAAGAAATTTCCTTTATTTTTGTATAGTAGTAAATGTGACAAGTTAATCTTTCATTTTACTACAAAGTTGAGGTGATAAATTTGACAATAACATTTTTTAAACATTATTTTTTATATTTCAAGAATGAGAAAAAAAATATACAATATAGATTCAATAATCCTTATAATAACATTAACTTTTAGTTTTTCTCAGTTACTTTCTCAGTCATTCTATCCAGTTACAAAACTTGATAATCCTTCACCCGGTTATATCTTAACTGGACCACTCGGTGGGACAACATTAAGTCTGCACGACAATTCAGGAAAAGCCGTTTTTTCAAAAGATATTTCGTCTTATGGAATAAATCCCAATGCTTTCAGAGTCCTCGAAGACGGCAATCTTGCTTTTTTCTCTTCTCTAAGTTGGGTTGTTATGGATAGAACTATGAATGTCATTGATGTAGTTACTGCCACTTCTGAATATGCTACTGATTTTCATACTTTTAGTGTTAGCCCTGAAGGTCATTATTTATTGGTCGGAAAAGAGTTTGTTACAGTAGATATGTCTCAAAAGGTTGAAGGCGGGAAAACTTATGCAAGAGTTCTGAATATAATCATCCAAGAACTTGACCGCCAGAAGAACTTAGTCTTCCAATGGAACGCATACGAACATATTGATGTCCTTTCAACTACCGAAGACCAAAGTCTGACTTTATCAGAAATTGACCCCTATCATATAAATACAGCAAAGTACGATTACGACGGCAATATCATAGCTAACTTCAGAAATTTAGATGCCGTAATTAAAATCAACAGGTCTAATGGTCAAATTATGTGGATTTGGGGTGGTAGCAAATGCAAAATCAATCAGTTCACTTTCACAAATGATACCCGTAATGGTTTCACTGGCTTTTCTCATCAGCACGACCCTAAGCGTTTACCTAACGGTAATTTTCTCTTATTCGACAATGCTGTTTTAAATCCTTCTAAGTCATCAAGAGCTGTTGAATACTCAATAAACGAACAGACCAAAACTGCCACTAAAGTATGGGAATACGAACATTCACCTGCGATTTTTGCAGAATTTCAGGGTAATGCCCAAAGATTGAGCAACGGCAATACAATGATTGGCTGGGGTGTAAACTATACTGGCAATTTATGCACCGAAGTAACTTCAGATAAAAAAATTGTTGCCGAAATGGGGTTGGGTGGCAACACTTATTCATATCAGGTTCTCAGATACCCGATTATGATGAATGCTGTAACAAACAATATTTATTTCCCAAGAACATATAGTTTCAATGACGGTACAAATAACACAAGCATCTCTTTAAACGTTACTTCAATAACCGGTGGTGGTTCTGTTTCTGTAGAAAAGCACGATTACGCACCATGGTCAATAAGCTATGAGACTACAAGAGCTTGTAATTACCTCCCCTACAGATGGGTAGTCAGTTACCGTAATATTACCAATTTTAAAGCACAATTGTTTTTAAGTCTGAATCAAATTTCTACTGTTCAGGATAAAAAAGATTTGGTAATATTCTGGCGTGACAAAGAAAACAGCGGAAATTTCAGACAGCTTAATACAAAATATAATCCCGAATCCGACAGACTGGAAGCAGATATCACAGGAACCGGAGAATTTTTTATTGGATTTACTTCCAACAATCCTCCAACACTTTTATATCCTTCCAACGGAAGCCAGGATATTCCTGTTTCATCAATACTGCAATGGAACGATAATAATCAAATACACAACTTCATAGTTCAAGTAGCAACTGACCAAAATTTTTCAAATATCCTTATTAATAAATTATTAAGTGAAAAAACTTCATTATCTTTTGATTCCTTAAAATATAATACAAAATACTATTGGAGAGTCAAAGCTAATGATAATGAATGCGATGCGAAATGGTCAAATATATATACTTTCACTACTGAAATAGCAAAGCCAGAACTGCTTTTACCAGATAATCACACTTCAAACCAAGCTCTTGATGGTGAATTAAAGTGGAAATGTGTTAGTGGAGCCGTTAGATACGAAATTGTAGTTACTGAAGACAAAGATTTTAAAGATTCTGCATTTACATTCAATTTAAATACTGATACCTGTGTAATGAAATATAGAAATTTAAAGCCATATACTGATTATTACTGGCGGGTCGCACCAATCAAAGATGCGGTTATCAAAAACTGGTCTGAAACATTTACTTTCAAAACTACTCCCGGAAAGGTTATATTATCATCTCCTGAAAATTATCTGAACAGAAACACTATCAATGGTAAACTCACTTGGCAACCTATTAATTCTGTGAAAGACTGGGAAATTCAGATTTCAGCTGACAGCAATTTCATTCAAGGTAAATCATACAGCTATAAAATTTCAGGCAACAACGAATTTGATTACAATAATTTAGATTACTCTACCACTTATTATTGGAGAGTAAAAGGTATATTCAAAGATACCTGTACACAATGGTCTGACGTATGGCAGTTCACAACCAAAATCGCTCCACCTGAAAAACTTCTTACAACAAAAAAAGTTCTGCTTTCTTCTAACTTGAATAAGGAATTTATATATTCATCAACAACTGATACAATTACTTCCGGCTTCGATATTCAAGGACTATTGCTATGGAACGACGTTAAAAATGCAGAAAGATACCAAATTCAGCTTTCTTTGGATACAGGATTTTACCTTATCAAATACAATCAATTTTGTGACAAAACAAATATATACTATGACAATCTGTATTACTCAACTACCTACTGGTGCCGCATACGTTCATTCGACGGTGAGCAATACTCCGACTGGTCACAACTGATGGAATTCAAAACAATCGACGATTTATTGGTCCCACAAAATAATCATTACAAAATACCTGTTAATGCCAATTTACTTTGGAATCCGACAAAAGACGCCCTTTACTATGAAGTAAGAATTGCCAAAGATACTGAATTTAATAATGAAGTGAAATATTATAACTCTTCAAATAATAATTATTTCAAAGTCGAAGGATTAGACAACAACACAAAATATTACTGGTCAGTAAGATATTTTAAAAACAATCAGTTTTCAAATTGGTCACAAGTGTTCAGCTTTACAACACAACTACAAAAACCAACATTGCAATCACCCGTTGAAATTGAAACAAACAATACAACTGACCTGCCTTTCACTTGGTTGCCTGGAAAAGATAATGAATACTTTAAATTACAGTTAGCATCTGACAAAGATTTCAATAATATTAAATTTGAAATTGACAAAATCTTGTCTGACAACTTCATCTTGCACGACAACCTCGAAGATGGCAATTATTTTTGGCGTGTTGCAGGATTCAATGAGCTGAATTCAAGCCAATGGTCTGAAATCAGTAGTTTCGTTGTCAATTCAGCTATGTCGGTTGAAAATTACACTTCAACAATTGAAATTAGTAATTACCCGAACCCTGTCAAAAACGAAACTATATTTAATTTGATTTCTAATGAAAATATGCTTTTAACATTAAAGATTTACAATTCTAACTCTCAGTTGGTTGATACTCCCGTTAATTCAATTTATGAAGCAGGTACTTACAAAATCAGATGGGACGCCAGCAAATTTAATCAGGGAATTTACTACTATGTTCTGACAGCGGACAAAATAACTAAATCAGGAATCTTAACTATTATTAGATAAAAATAAAACATGAGGGTCACATAAAGTATCTTTCAAATCTGAAAGATACTTTTTTTATTCACGCTCCCTTGGAAGAGTAATCAAAAAAGTACTTCCCTTTGACTCACTGCTTTTTACCTTTATATTGCCTTTATGCAGAGTTACAATATGCTTTACAATAGAAAGTCCAAGCCCAGTGCCACCGTTTTTCCTTGAACGAGATTTGTCCACTGTATAAAAACGTTCGAATATTCTGTCCAAATCCTGTTGCGGAATACCAATACCAGTATCAGCAATCTCAATTATCAGATTATTATTTTCATCATCTCTCAAATTAAGTCTTACCTCACCTGATTGTGTATATTTAATTGCGTTATCTATCAGATTTATAAAAAGCTGTTCAATCTTGAAATAATCACCTTGATATTCATTAATACCTTTTGCAATATTATATGAAAATTTTAACTGTTTCTCCTTCAATCTCTCCTGAAAAATTGTCATTACATCTTCAATTAACTCCTTAAAATTAATTTCAGATATTTCCAAAGAAATTCTCTCATCTTCCATCTTTGAAATCTTCAGCATATCCTCAACAATCATAATCAATCTTGTTGTATGCCTTTTAATAATCTCAAGGTACTTCGAAAAACCAACATCTTTTGCTTCCTGCTCCATTGTCTCGACAAATCCATGAATGGCTGTCAAAGGTGTCCGTAATTCATGTGACGCATTAATAATAAAATCTCTTTTCATTTCTTCAAGCTGTTTCCTTTCGGAAATATCAAATAAAACCAGAACTATCTCATCTTTTGCCTGAATATAGTTTGCACTACACAAATAAAATATATTATCCAGCTTTATTTCTGTCGTTTTGCGGGATTTTTTCCTCCTTACCTTATCAACAAGTTTCTGAACATTTATGTCTCTCAGCACTTCCCAGTAAAATTTATCGTTAATCTCATTTGCATTTACTGTCTTTCTGAAACTCTTGTTATGCAAAATTATCTTATTGTCCTTATCAAGTACAATCAAACCCTCCTGCATCGCACTTATTATTCTTTTCAGTTCCTCTTGTTGCATTGATTGTGCTTCGAACATCTCTCTGATTTTTTCGGTCATTTTATTGAAATTATTTGCCAGGTCTTTCAATTCATCATTATTATTAATAAATACTTTTGAATTAAGGTCGCCTCCTGCAAATCTTTGTGATGCCGATACAAGCTCATTTATAGGATTTGTAATGTTTTTAGAATAATACAATAATATAATAACTGAAATTATTAAAACAATAAAAGTAGCAAGAAGTATTTCATTCCTGATAACTGTGTATAGCTCATCAATATGCTCAACATAAAGACTAACCCTGACAACTGCCTTTATCGAACCCGATTCTTTCAAGGGCAATGCCACATATAACATCTTCTTATGAACTGTGTTGCTATAACG
>RCNQ01000006.1 GCA_003731675.1 Bacteroidetes/Chlorobi group bacterium ChocPot_Mid | reverse complement strand
AATGACAACCATTAACAAATAGAGGTATTCATGAACTTTGTAGCAGCTGATTATTATGTTGATGATAAACTAGCAGGCAAAGGATATTTCTTGTTTTTCTTTTTTATTACTATTGCCTTAAAATTCAAAAACGAAGACAATCAATCAACTATTGGTTTTTCTGTTACAATTTTTAAACTTGACTTTAACATTGAGTTTAGTTTGCTCGAGAAAAAAATTGAAATCAAAGAGAAATAATTTTACTAATAATTATGAAAAACAACATTTACATATTTTCAAACTCAATACTAAGCAGAAAGAATAATTCCTTCTCGCTTTATACTATTCCTGATTCTGAACCACAGCATAGTATTGATATTTACGAATCAGAAAATGAAAATGTAATTCTTCCAGCTGATAAAACTGAGCTTGATGCAAAACCGAAAAATATTCCCGCTGAAACCGTTGAAGCATTTTATACATTTGGAGAAGTTCGATTCAATACACAATTTTTCAAAATTGCGAGTTACTACAAAACTCCCGTTCATATTTTTAACTATTATGGTAATTATGTCGGAAGCTTTTTACCAGCAAACAATGATAACTCTGGAGAAGTCCAAATACTTCAATATGAAGCTTATCTTACATACCATAAAAGGTTATACATTGCAAAGGTAATTCTTGAATCTGCGGTTAAAAATATTCTTTTCAATCTAAAAACACATCTTTATTCTGGCAGTGATCTTGAAGAACCAATAAATAATATAAATTCTTTATTAGAACAAGTTCATTTTGCTGAAACAATCTCAGAACTTTTGGGTTTTGAAGGTTCAATCAGAAATACTTATTACTCAGCTTGGCCCGAATTAATCAAAAAAGAAACTGATTTCTACAAAAGAATAAAACAACCTCCGATAGGAATAGTTAACTCATTAATTTCATTTGGTAATTCAATTCTTTATGGAATTATACTTTCTGAAATTTATCGTACAAGACTGAATCCATTCATTGGATTTATTCATGAAGTTGGTGATAATAAACAACCTTTAGTTTATGATATTTCTGAAATCTTCAAACCAATTATTGTTGATAAAGTAATTTTTAGAGTACTTAATCTCGGAATGATTGATGAAAAAGATTTCCAAATAACTAATGAAGGATATTACTTAAAAGATGAACCACGTAAAAAATTTGTTCAGGAAATTGAATACAGACTTTCTACTGTTATTCATCATAAAAGACTTAATAGAAAAATATCTTATCGTTCACTAATCCGTATGGAATGTTATAACTTAATTAATTTCTTAAATGGTAAAATAAAAACCTATGAACCATATAGAGCCAGTTAGTAAAGTGTTTTACATTGCAGTTTATGATATTGCCAGTCCTAAACGTTTAAACAAAGCATTAAAAACGTTTAGAAAATATTTGAACTGGGTGCAAAACTCAGCTTTCGAAGGTTTCTTAACTGCTAAACAATTTCAAGAATTAAAAAGTGAATTGCTTGAAATAATCAATAAGGAAAAAGACTCTATAATTTTCTATCATGCAGAAGAGCAAAAACACATTGGCAAAAAAATAATTGGAATTGAAAAAAACGAAATAACACAATTCTATTAAAGGTTTATCATGATTTTCATTATAGCTACAATACAAGATCCAATTCGTAACACAGGATATTTTTATTGGGGTAGTAAATACTATCATCTTATAAAACCATTTTTACCCAAAGAATTAAAATCTCTTGATTCAATTCAAACAGCGTTCCTCTACTTTGGTAAATCAGAACAAAAATATAAAAATGCTCTTCAGTTAAAAATTACTTCGATTCAAGTTGATAATTACTCTCTTAAAATAAATTATGAAATTGAAAAAACATTAGAATACAAATCTTTCCAAATAAAAGAAGCACTAAAAAAATACCTTGACCTTCAAAGTGTTTTTGAACTTCCCTACTGCTCAGCAATAAACGAAGCTGAATTCCTTGATAAACTTAACCACACAAAATTAACCTCAACAATCTCGCAACTTGAACAACAAAACAATTGGCAGGAAATTTATAACCTACTTCTTCAATTTCAACCGATTGAAAACCACTCAATCTGGAAAGATGCCGAACTACTAAATAAATTTTCATTTGCTACTGCTAAACTTTCCGAATGCACAGAAAATATTAAGAAAAAATTCCCCGATAAATCTGAAAGAAAAAAATTCTTAAACGAAAAAAAATTCTTTAGAGAACTTACAATCAAACTAAGAAAACGCTCGGTTGAAATAGATCCAACAAATGCAACATATTATTCTAATCTTGCTTATACATATTATCAATCAGTAAATGAACTAACCATACCAAGTTCAAGAAGAGATGGGAATATTTTGGAAGATGCATCTAACGCAATTAAATATCTTGACCTTTCACTTAAATATAATCCTAATAGATTAACCGACCTTTACAGAAAAGCAATTATTCTATCAGATATATTTGGAACACATATATTTTACAATAACTTTTCTGAAGAACAAATCCAAGAAAAATTTAACACACTGACCAATTCAATATCACAAAGTATTTTAATTTTTCAAAAAATAGAAAACATCTATGAATCCATAACAAATGAAGAACAAAAAAACAAAAGCAAAAAAATTTACATCAAAACACTTTACAATCTTGCCCAAAAATTTTTAACACTTGCTAAAACCAACATCAATCTTTACTCACTTATTTTCATAAATAAAGAAAAAATACTTGACCAACAAAAAGAAACAGAAACAATAACACTACTTCACCTTGCAAACAAATACATAGATAAATGTATCAAAGAAGATTACAACAAAAAGAAAATTGAAACAGAAATAGAAGAACTTGTTAACTGTAATAACTTTACAATAGCTGTTTACAAATCATATCTAAAAGGAATAATTAATCTTCACCTATTCGCAATAACGAAGAAATCAGAATATGAAACCGATGCAAAAAAATATTTATATCTTGCAAACGAAATAAACTTTCCGAAAGAAATGCAAAATCAAAACAAAATATTTATACTCGAAAAACTTGCTTTACTAAGTTTAATAAAAAACAACTATGAACAACCCATAAAATTGCTTGAACCAATCTATAAAAGAAAATATAACTTCCCAGCATATGCGGCATATACATTAGCAATAAGCTACCAACAAAAAAATGAAACAGAAAAAGCCAAAGAAATAATTGATAAATATCTTGAAGAAACAAACCAGCTATTCAAAAACAAATTTCAAAAATTAAAAGATTACATGACCGTTGGAGATAAACAAATCCTTTACGAAATCAACACAGAAGAATGGATTGATGAAAAAATAGGATAAAAAAATTGCGAAAATTGAGGAAAAACGCATACAAAAACTTAAACCCCTGCCTAAAAAAGTATACACCAGCACAAGAAGGAAGAAAAAACCGCAAAAATAAGATAAAAACTAAACTTAAACCTCCCAGAGTTTTAAAAGAAAAATAGGTTTAAGAAAAATTTTGAGAAAAAATTAAAAAAAAGCTTTGAATTTAGATAAAAAATAAATAATTTGGTTAAGAAAATTGGCTGTATGAATCGAACCATAATGGAATTGAGACCTCATCAAGTTTATCAATTCTGTCGAGGGCTTCTGCTAGTATGAATCGAACCATAATGGAATTGAGACTTCCTGGTTGATTTTGGCAACCAAGGAACGAATTTCAGTATGAATCGAACCATAATGGAATTGAGACATTTTCAACTGATTCACAGATAAATTCGTAACTTGAAGTATGAATCGAACCATAATGGAATTGAGACGATATTAAAGAAAATTCAACTGACCTTTCACTATTGCGTATGAATCGAACCATAATGGAATTGAGACAGCCCGCTAATAAATATTTTTCTGCTCCATTAGAACGTATGAATCGAACCATAATGGAATTGAGACTTCGTGATATTCTTTATATAAAGTTCAAACGATATTGTATGAATCGAACCATAATGGAATTGAGACTGCCGCCCTTGAAGTTGTTAAGAATATCACTTTTTCGGTATGAATCGAACCATAATGGAATTGAGACAGCATTCCAGACATAATCCATATGATGAAGTGGTTCGTATGAATCGAACCATAATGGAATTGAGACTGCTCTTGCCATCCAAGATTCCTTGGTTTACTTAGTATGAATCGAACCATAATGGAATTGAGACTTATATCCTTTGCTAATTTGCCCAGTCCTTCAATCGTATGAATCGAACCATAATGGAATTGAGACGATATCTGGTAAATTTTTCACTTTCAAATCTTGATAATGGTATGAATCGAACCATAATGGAATTGAGACATTCTGCTTTTGCCTCATCAAAACCAACTGCAATGTAGTATGAATCGAACCATAATGGAATTGAGACGGATTAATTTATGACAGGTTTTATCATACCCATAGTCTGTATGAATCGAACCATAATGGAATTGAGACTTGCAAAGTTGACAAAGTCATAATGAGAGTTGTCTTTGTATGAATCGAACCATAATGGAATTGAGACTAGATTACCTGCGGCATCAATAGCTATCTCACTGGGTATGAATCGAACCATAATGGAATTGAGACGACTTTTGACCCATTAAGATGCTCTTGGTTGATTTTGGTATGAATCGAACCATAATGGAATTGAGACAAATTTTGTTGCTTTTGTCCAATTAGCCAATCTAAATCTGGTATGAATCGAACCATAATGGAATTGAGACCCTATTCTATCGGATGTATCTACATCACCTGATCGGTGTATGAATCGAACCATAATGGAATTGAGACATTATCAGCAGCATCAATTAAAGTCTTTGCATCAACGTATGAATCGAACCATAATGGAATTGAGACCTGCCACCCCTGAAACTCTAATCAAATATCACTTTTTAGTATGAATCGAACCATAATGGAATTGAGACTCTATTTCATCAATTTGAACACGGAGCTTCTTATAGGGTATGAATCGAACCATAATGGAATTGAGACTGATGAAGTACGAGTTGTTCTTTCCAAGTATCCTAGTATGAATCGAACCATAATGGAATTGAGATTCTTAAATATGACATGGTATTGTTTAATAGAACCGGTGTATGAATCGAACCATAATGGAATTGAGATTCTTAAATATGACATGGTATTGTTTAATAGAACCGGTGTATGAATCGAACCATAATGGAATTGAGATCAAATAAATCTTTTTTCCAATTTCCCGCGTGAAGTAGTATGAATCGAACCATAATGGAATTGAGATGAGTTTTTCTCCTCTGGTGACCTTCACGCTTCCGTGAGTATGAATCGAACCATAATGGAATTGAGATAGTTATCATCTAATATATATTCAAGTGGTTCATCATCGTATGAATCGAACCATAATGGAATTGAGATTCCACACGATGGTTACTGAAACTTCGTCGCCATCATGGAGTATGAATCGAACCATAATGGAATTGAGACCATTTCACTTTTTGATAAGTGAGCGATAACTATAAGTATGAATCGAACCATAATGGAATTGAGACCCAGACTACGGTCTGATTAATTTTTGTCATATTTTAGTATGAATCGAACCATAATGGAATTGAGACTTGCGAAGAGTCTCAATTTGTTCTTCGTCCAACTTTGGTATGAATCGAACCATAATGGAATTGAGACAACGTTGGAAGCTTGTATTTGGAATAAACACTGCAATAGTATGAATCGAACCATAATGGAATTGAGACAAAGTTTCTTGAAACGCTATTTCCATTGGATGGTCAGTATGAATCGAACCATAATGGAATTGAGACTCCTCCTGGATTTGTTTAGTGATTTGTTTGAATTCGTATGAATCGAACCATAATGGAATTGAGACCGAGTTTCAAACACGTCAAAAAAACTCCTTGAGTAGTATGAATCGAACCATAATGGAATTGAGACTTGAGCAAGTATTGCTTGAGAGAAATCACCAAAGAAGTATGAATCGAACCATAATGGAATTGAGACGTTGCATCTAAGATGCGTTGCGTTGCTTAATCTAAGTATGAATCGAACCATAATGGAATTGAGACCCATTGAATCTCTTGAAGTAAATTGTGAGTTTCATGGTATGAATCGAACCATAATGGAATTGAGACTCGTAATGCTTGTAGCTGCTCATCCGTTAATTTCTTGTATGAATCGAACCATAATGGAATTGAGACCTCATCCGTTAATTTCTTAGTAACGTTGAATGTTACGAGTATGAATCGAACCATAATGGAATTGAGACCTCTATTTCGATGTTCATAAGGTTTCTTTTTTCAAGAGTATGAATCGAACCATAATGGAATTGAGACATGGTCGAATGTAGAGGATATGTTGAAACGTTTGAGTATGAATCGAACCATAATGGAATTGAGACTTGTCGGTAATAATTAATGGAAGCTTTCCTTTTCCGTATGAATCGAACCATAATGGAATTGAGACAAAAACTCCTTGAGCACAGGAAAAAAGAAGTGGAGTGTATGAATCGAACCATAATGGAATTGAGACTTCTGGTAATTTTCCTTTACCAGAAAAACGCTTTTTAGTATGAATCGAACCATAATGGAATTGAGACCTCTTCTGCAGAGAAGTTGACGAAATCAAAGGGTTCAGGTATGAATCGAACCATAATGGAATTGAGATCCCTGTCCCATGAATTTCTTTTTGATCACCGTGAGTTTGTATGAATCGAACCATAATGGAATTGAGATTATGTTAAACTCGGGTTGATTGTTTCGTCGGCTGTTGTATGAATCGAACCATAATGGAATTGAGATTATACATTTGTCCAAACAATGTAGGACAAATTCAAAAGTATGAATCGAACCATAATGGAATTGAGACCCTTCTCTTGGAGAGACTTCTCCAACCCTCTTGTTAGGTATGAATCGAACCATAATGGAATTGAGACTACCCGGCGATATGTGCTTGTCATACGAGAAGACACAGTATGAATCGAACCATAATGGAATTGAGACCTCTTATTGAGGCATTTACGATTTCATCGATTCCGGTATGAATCGAACCATAATGGAATTGAGACTACAAGTTCCATTTTTTTCTTTAATGACTCATAATAACGTATGAATCGAACCATAATGGAATTGAGACCGTATTTTACGCGTTTTATATAATGGAAAAGCGAATGTATGAATCGAACCATAATGGAATTGAGACCAGGTATTCAATCGTCCTGCCCATGATTTCAATGCTGGTATGAATCGAACCATAATGGAATTGAGATCTTATTATATTGCCCACAAAACTCCATTCGCCTTGGTATGAATCGAACCATAATGGAATTGAGATGGTGTCACGTAAGGTCTGTATCTGGCTTTCGGTTAGTATGAATCGAACCATAATGGAATTGAGACTTCTTGTAACGAAGTTAAGTTAATTGCTTTCATTTTTGTATGAATCGAACCATAATGGAATTGAGACGCTTGCAACAAAGTAAATTCGACTGACCTTTCACTATGTATGAATCGAACCATAATGGAATTGAGATTAAAAATCAGGATTAATAAGTGGCAGGAACTTTATCGTATGAATCGAACCATAATGGAATTGAGATGCTTTCATTTTACACCTCTTTTGTTTGTTTTTAAATGTATGAATCGAACCATAATGGAATTGAGACTTAAGAATGTTTTTTATTAGATTAATATAAATGTAAGTATGAATCGAACCATAATGGAATTGAGATTCTGAATTCATATTCATTGCATAGTTATCTACAACGTATGAATCGAACCATAATGGAATTGAGACTCTAACATAAGATGCTTCCTTGATACCACTAATAATTGTATGAATCGAACCATAATGGAATTGAGATTCTCCAATTTTTAAGGAGTTGAACCAGACAACAACAGTATGAATCGAACCATAATGGAATTGAGATTTTATAGAAATTAATGCTTTTTGAGAAATAGCTTTTTGTATGAATCGAACCATAATGGAATTGAGATTCGTGCTTCTCATCGGAATAGTAAAAAATATTAAGTATGAATCGAACCATAATGGAATTGAGAGTTGATAAAATCAAAATGATCGTTGTTTTCAATGATGTATGAATCGAACCATAATGGAATTGAGACGTCTTAACAGATCCGTTTAGGTTAAGCGAGTTTCGGTATGAATCGAACCATAATGGAATTGAGACTGTCGGTGTACATGAAGTTACCTCCATGTCCACCTCAGTATGAATCGAACCATAATGGAATTGAGACTACAACCACGTTTAAATTGTCAAGTGGGAAGATCGAAGTATGAATCGAACCATAATGGAATTGAGACCTTACGATTTTCCCTACGATATGACGGGTGTATAATGGTATGAATCGAACCATAATGGAATTGAGACTCAGAGCATAACAAAAAAACTCCTTGAACACAGAAAAGTATGAATCGAACCATAATGGAATTGAGACATGGTCGAATTCGACGAAATGGTCGAATGTAGAGAATGTATGAATCGAACCATAATGGAATTGAGACCGATAAATAGTGTACCAAAAGGTACGTTTGCTTTTGGTATGAATCGAACCATAATGGAATTGAGACGATGTATCTGGGAGTTGAAAATATTCGACATTATCGTATGAATCGAACCATTCCGCCAAGGCGGATAAAAATGGAATTGAGACCGTTATATACGAGGGAATAAAAATTTTACCAGTAGGGAGTATGAATCGAACCCTTGTTCGCCTCTGGCGAAATAATGGAATTGAGACTTTTCTGGCGGATGGTTAGAAATATCAAATAATGTTTCGTATGAATCGAACCATAATGGAATTGAGATTCATCTTCAAACGGATGTCCTTCAAACACCCTTAAATGGTATGAATCGAACCATTCCGCCAAGGCGGATAAAAATGGAATTGAGACTGAATTTTTCTTAGGCAATGAATCAGCAGCGATAGTGTATGAATCGAACCCTTGTTCGCCTCTGGCGAAATAATGGAATTGAGACATGTACTTTTCTGCACCAGCTCCACGTCTTGGAAGCTGTATGAATCGAACCATTCCGCCAAGGCGGATAAAAATGGAATTGAGACTCACCTTCTGGATGTTGATAGATCCTAAAAGGTTAAGTATGAATCGAACCCTTGTTCGCCTCTGGCGAAATAATGGAATTGAGACTCCAAAAAATCATTGTTGTATGAAGTTAATATTTCGGTATGAATCGAACCATAATGGAATTGAGACCCTTCACGGCAATTTGGCCTCTCGCCCGGTTCTACTGTATGAATCGAACCATAATGGAATTGAGACTTTGCTCTAAAATATGCTCTATATTTTTCATTTATCGTATGAATCGAACCATAATGGAATTGAGACTCAAGCTTTTCATCGCTTGCGAAATTGATGAAATCGTATGAATCGAACCATAATGGAATTGAGACGTCTTCAGGTATGTATGCTTTAGGAGCTCTTGTATTGTATGAATCGAACCATAATGGAATTGAGACTACCAAAAGGTACGTTTGCTTTTGAAAATACGCAAAGGTATGAATCGAACCATAATGGAATTGAGACTGGCACAGAGTCACCCCTGTGATGTACCCAGTATGGAGTATGAATCGAACCATAATGGAATTGAGACTTTTAACGGCTTTATCAAATTCCTTAGGGAAATTTAGTATGAATCGAACCATAATGGAATTGAGACTTCGTAAGTACACCTCTAAAGAGTGGGTTATTCAACCGTATGAATCGAACCATAATGGAATTGAGACTATTTTTCTGCGCCTGAACCTCTGCGAGGCAGTTGGTATGAATCGAACCATAATGGAATTGAGACGATTCGGACTGATCCGTTCAGTCCGAAACGTTTTCGTATGAATCGAACCATAATGGAATTGAGACCGAGGCAGTTGCTCGTGTTTCTCATCGGAATAGTAAGTATGAATCGAACCATAATGGAATTGAGACTTTTATTGGTTAATTGATAATTTATCGAGAATGTTTGTATGAATCGAACCATAATGGAATTGAGACCGAGATTGTTAAACCACAATAAAGCTTCATTTTTCGTATGAATCGAACCATAATGGAATTGAGACTGTTGTAATGATTAAATATTTCATATTAACCTCCGTCGTATGAATCGAACCATAATGGAATTGAGACATTTCGGGTCTAACTCCTTGACCCATAAATCGCTTTGTATGAATCGAACCATAATGGAATTGAGACTCGGAACTTCAGAACCAAATGAAATTGGAGAATCTTCGTATGAATCGAACCATTCCGCCTAAGGCGGATAAAAATGGAATTGAGATTCCTCAAGTAGAGGCAACAGCAAATCCTCTACTCGGTATGAATCGAACCATAATGGAATTGAGACTAACTTGAAACAAGTTTATCTAATTGTTCTATATAAGTATGAATCGAACCATAATGGAATTGAGACTTTTTAGAATTTGCCAAGCTTTCTGGGTGGATATAAACGTATGAATCGAACCATAATGGAATTGAGACCGAAACTAACTTTGCTATTTTCTAAGTGAGTTTTATGTATGAATCGAACCATAATGGAATTGAGACGGTTAAATCTCTTACGAAGTGTTTCGATTTCTTCTTCGTATGAATCGAACCATAATGGAATTGAGACTTTATGGTGAAGTATATTTTTCTGGAGATGGTTATTTGTATGAATCGAACCATAATGGAATTGAGACTTTATGGTGAAGTATATTTTTCTGGAGATGGTTATTTGTATGAATCGAACCATAATGGAATTGAGACGGTTCGAAGTCCTCAAGGTCTTCCACATTAAAAACGTATGAATCGAACCATAATGGAATTGAGACCTGACCACCTTTTTCGTTTATTTCTAAAACTGTAACTAGAATGAATCGAACCATAATGGAATTGAGACTGAGGAAAAGTTTATAAAATCGTAAGGACTATTGTCCTTGTATGAATCGAACCATAATGGAATTGAGATAAATACGCAAAGCACCATTGAGGCTAAACTTCTTAGTATGAATCGAACCATAATGGAATTGAGATGGTCTCTTACCAAAAGATCAATTTGGTCTCCAACTTTGTATGAATCGAACCATAATGGAATTGAGACTGTTGATTATATTGGTGTTTGTGTCGAGTGTGTTAAGTATGAATCGAACCATAATGGAATTGAGACCGGTATGCGATTTCGTAATATTGTTCGTTTGTTAAGCTGTATGAATCGAACCATAATGGAATTGAGACTGGTTTCATTTCTTCAAATTTAACAGCGTCTTTTATAGTATGAATCGAACCATAATGGAATTGAGACGTAGCGATTTGTTGATCGTCCAACTTTTCCTCAACGGTATGAATCGAACCATAATGGAATTGAGACTTGCTAATATTTTTAATGTACAGCTCAAACGATACTGTATGAATCGAACCATAATGGAATTGAGACAAAGCCAGCAAGTAAATATTTTTCGACGCCTGAACCGTATGAATCGAACCATAATGGAATTGAGACTACAAAAATATCGAGTCTATCAAAATTTTGTTGCTTTGTATGAATCGAACCATAATGGAATTGAGACTGCTACAAGCTCGTCGCTGTAAGTTTGAACCTCTTCAGTATGAATCGAACCATTCCGCCAAGGCGGATAAAAATGGAATTGAGACAAGTTTGATGGATAAACCCAGCCGAGAAAGAATTTCAGTATGAATCGAACCATTCCGCCTAAGGCGGATAAAAATGGAATTGAAATTCTTGAAAATGTTAAAGACTATTTTTTATCTTTGACTGTCATGAATCGAACCCTTGTTCGCCTCTGGCGAAATAATGGAATTGAGACTAACTTTCCATTATACGAGTAATTATTTCCTTTCTGTATGAATCGAACCATAATGGAATTGAGATTTTTTGGGGTTTGTAAGGTGAATCAACATAGCGGTAACGTATGAATCGAACCATAATGGAATTGAGACTTGCCAAATAAATTCAATATTTCAAGGAACATTTTTAGTATGAATCGAACCATTCCGCCTAAGGCGGATAAAAATGGAATTGAGACTTCACTTCTTCATCTTGTCTATCTATGACTTTATAACGTATGAATCGAACCATTCCGCCAAGGCGGATAAAAATGGAATTGAGACTGATTGGGTAAGTTTTATATTTTGGTTTTGGTTCGTATGAATCGAACCCTTGTTCGCCTCTGGCGAAATAATGGAATTGAGACTTGTATACCTTCACGCTTCCGTGAAGGTCGAAGGTATTTGTATGAATCGAACCATTCCGCCAAGGCGGATAAAATGGAATTGAGACCCAAAATGAAAATCTTTCATCCTTGCCTCGATTTCGTATGTATTGAACCTTTTGCACTTAAGACTGATAAATCTTGAATTGAGTTGTATCCCCTATTAAAAATCCTTTTGAGAGAATATGGGTGTTAAATCGAATTGTTACCCAAATTTTGGGCAAAAGTTGAACTGACTATTCATGTAAAGTCAAATCAAATTATTATAATTTTTTTTCTCATGTAATGGAATTGAATAAAAATAATTATGAAGATAAAGATATTGATGAGCCGATTAATAATTGTGAACAATTAAATAAAGAGAGAAACCAGATTAGATGATATAGTTGTTGATGATCCTACAGATTATATTTTATTAGTTGATTTATTTGAAATGAAATTGTTAGTATCAAACGATTTTCTTTTGATGAACTATCAGATGTATTTTCTAAAAATCAATATTTTATAAATTCATTAAAAATTGATGAAGGTAAGAATACTATTGTATATTCAGCGTTTCATTTGCAAACATCATACTGTTAGACTAATGAAGAAGGCAATCTTATTATCGATTTAGGAATGATTGATTCTTATCTTATAAAAATTTCTTAATATTTAGATAAGAAATTT
Organism: Bacteroidetes/Chlorobi group bacterium ChocPot_Mid; assembly: GCA_003731675.1. Lineage (GTDB taxonomy): Bacteria > Bacteroidota > Ignavibacteria > Kapaibacteriales > UBA2268 > ChocPot-Mid. The sequence continues at coordinate 16,367 of RCNQ01000006.1, read as the reverse complement.
ATTTGCTTTGATACAGCTTATTTTCAAAGTTTAATGATTCTGAAAAAATGATTCGTTATTTTGATGATATAAATCTTGGCAAAGCAATAAATGTTCTTCTGAATTTAATTTTATGGTTTCAACAGATGTAACAAAGGTTTTGCAGTTGTCTTTTAAATTCTGAATTAAAAGAATTGAACTAAGTAATAATTTAACTGTTGGCAAATTATTTTTATGACTCTCAAAGAATTAAAGAAACAAATACTTTGTAAATACCCTAAAGAATTGGTGTTTAATTTTGTTCTAACTGATTATGAAATGTATGTAGTTGGTTATCCTTATTTAGTTGCTTTCATAACAGCAAAAGAAACAGATTTATGGGTTCATGTTTCTCTTGAGATCAATTTATCAAAAAGACAAATACTTTTCCCTGACATTGAAAATGGAAAGTCTATTACTACTGAAGTTGTTAATGGTTTAATTAATTCAAAAGAGTTGTCTGTTATCATTAACAATGAACAAAACTTTTTTGATACTATTCCACTCGCATATTATGATGTTGTTTGCATATATTCAAATTCACACTGGGAGATTCTTAAAGCAATCTCTCAGTATGATAAATTGTTAATTGACTTAATCATGGTCAATCCTGTTCTTGCTTATATTTTAATAAACATTGAGAAGTTTAATAAATCTTATTCATTGTATTCAGATGTCAGTTATATTGAGAACCTAATAAAATTTAAACAAAAAGAAATTCTTCAAATTGCTTTTTTTGGCTCAAGTCAAAGAATTGTTAAAATCATTTCTAAAATAGAACCTAAAAACATTACCACAGATTTACTTATTAAATTAAGATTACTTTTAAATGTTAATCATGAAAATAAAGAAGAGATAATAAATTATTTATCACATGTAAAAATCATAAACCACAATCTGCTTTTAACGATTGTCAAAATACCAAACATTTTATTCTATCTTTCAAAAAATGCAATTGAAGAATTAACCACATCAGAGAACTTTCAAGAACTTCTTTCAGAAATAATGGATATTAAAAAACTAGCTGATAGATGGGGCATAAAGTTTAAGCTGACCAGTCTTAATAAATTAGAATCGAAGAAAATTGAAATTAAAGAAAAGGCAGATGAATTAAAGGAAAGCAAAAATACTTTTCCACTACCTCCAATTGATGATAGTGAAAATATAATTGCAATTAGAACAGTTTCAGAACTGAATTCGTGGAGTAAAAGACAATCAAATTGTGTGAGACAATACAAAGAAGCTATAATGAAGAGACGATGCTACATATATAAAGTAATTCATGATTTTGAAGAAGCAACACTTGAATTAAAAATAAAAAATAATTCTATTATGAAAGGTGATCTTCTTGCAACAAAAAATAAAAAACCATCAGAAGGTTTGATAAAAATTGTTGACAATTGGTTGCTTCAGAATGGAGTAAATGTAAATGGACGATGATAAAAAATTCTTTAGATTGGTATAATGTTTTTCTTGAAATCATCAACGGGAATTTTCTGAAAGATAAAAGAAAAATAAATTTTTTGATTAGCTATTTTATAATTGGTTTTGATTGTGGGTTCTATAGGATTCGAACCTATGACCTTCTGCACGTCAAGCAGACACTCTAGCCAACTGAGCTAAGAACCCCAATAGTTTGATTTTTTTATGCTGGTACCGAGAGCCGGACTCGAACCGGCACGGGTGTTAACACCCACAGGATTTTAAGTCCTGTGCGTCTACCAATTCCGCCATCCCGGCATAAAAGAACAATTTTTTATTGCGGGGGCAAATATAAACTTTTTTTTTAATTCCTTGCAATAATTTGATAAATCTATAAAATATTTTTTTACTTGATTTAAATATTTTTCTCTTCAGCTAAAAATTTTGTTATCCCAAATTAGTTATTCGGAAAAGATTTCTAATGAGCGCAATTAGAAAAAAGTAAAGCTAAGTTGGTTATAAATAAAGAGACAGATTAAATTTAACCATTCATAAAAATGACAATTATTTTTGTAAGAATAACATATAAACAAAAATATTTAATGATCGTCTTTTGAGGGGATTATAAATTTTTATTAAACCTCTACGAGGTTTTAATCGTGGGGGGTGATAATTTTTGTTACAAATATTTGCTACAACTATTTGACTTCTACGAAGTCATCATCGTTCGTACTTGACTAGCGACAAAAAGGATTCAACAATTTGGTAAATGATTTTTTATGAATTTGGTTGCTACAACCAATGAAAAATATTATTTAACCTCTACGAGGTTTTAATTGTGGAGGTGATAGATTGATGCTAAAACTATTTGCTACAAATATGTGACTTCTACGAAGTCATCATCGTTCGTACTTGATAAGTGACAAAAAGGATTCAACAATTTGATAAATGATTTTTTGTGAATTTGTTTGCTACAAGCAAGGATAAATATTATTAAACCTCTACGAGGTTTTAATTTTGGTGGTGATATTTTTGCTACAATTATGTGCTACAACTATTTGCTACAAATATTTGACTTCTACGAAGTCATTAATCTGTCAAATCATAATTAGATTTATCAATAACAAAGAAGATGTTCAGTTATTGTAACGATGCTGATAACGATATAAAAAATGTTCTTTGTAGACTTACCTGCTGCAAGTAGTGACTTATAATGATTGAATAATCCATTTCTGCTGCACTTTATTAAATTAAAAGATTATTTCTAATAACAAATCTGGGTTTATTTATTAACAAGCAAGTTTTCTCTATGATTTTTTCTTTTATTTTTTTTAATTAAGTTGAGTTTAATCTTTACTCAAAATTTTTGGGAGTAATATGCATCTTCAAATTTGGGATTGGGTTGTTATCATTGCTTCATTAATAGTATGCTTCTTCCCTGCTTTATTTTTTGCTAAGCGTTCTGGAAAAAGTACATCTGAATTTTTTGCTTCTGGAAGATCAGTACCTTGGTGGCTTGCAGGATTTTCAATGGTTGCGACAACATTTAGTAGTGATACACCAAATTTAGTTACAGATATTGTTCGAAGAAATGGTGTTGCTGGAAATTGGGTTTGGTGGGCATTCACTTTAACTGGCGTGATGACTGTATTTTTTTATGCAAGGTTATGGCGTCGTTCCGGTGTTTTGACTGATTTAGAATTTTATGAAGTTCGTTATTCAGGCAAGGCTGCAAGTTTTGTTCGCGGCTTTCGTTCTGTTTATCTCGGATTATTTTTTAATATTATGATTATGGCAACTGTTAATCTTGCTGCTTGTAAAATTGCTGGAATACTCTTTGGTTTCGAACGTTGGCAAACTTTATTATTTGTTGGAATTCTTAATGTAATATTTGCAACTCAATCTGGATTGTGGGGAGTTCTTGTAATTGATTTTGTTCAATTCTTAATTATGATGACTTCAGTTATAGCTGCAGCTTATTTTGCAGTTTCATTACCACAAGTTGGTGGTTTATCAGGTTTAGTGGAAAAAGTTTCTCATTTAAGTTCAACAAATGGAATTAACTATTTAAATTTTTTACCGGACTTCTCAAATAATTGGGATGTAGCAATTGCAATTTTTATAATGCCAATTGCTGTTCAATGGTGGTCTGTTTGGTATCCAGGTGCAGAACCCGGTGGAGGAAGTTATATTGCTCAAAGAATGCTTGCATCAAAATCAGAAAAAGATTCTCTCGGTGCTGTTTTGTTTTTTAATCTTGCTCATTATGTTTTAAGACCTTGGCCATGGATTTTAGTTGCTTTAGCTTCATTGATTGTTTATCCACAACTTTCTGATATTCAAAAAGCTTTTCCAAATTTAGATCCGAGTTTGATTAATCATGATATTGCTTATCCTGCAATGTTAAAATTTCTTCCTGTTGGATTTATGGGATTAATAGTTGGTGGATTGATTGCAGCAAATTCATCGACAATACTTACACATTTGAATTGGGGTGCTTCATATTTAGTTCATGATTTTTATAGAAGATTCATTAAAACAGATGCAGATGAAAAACATTATGTGTTAGCAGGCAGAGTTGCAACAATATTTTTATTCATTCTTTCCTCATTGCTTGTTTTCTTTTTAGATAGTGCGAAAGATGCTTTTGATATAATATTACAAATTGGTGCAGGAACTGGATTGTTATATTTATTGCGTTGGTTTTGGTGGAGAATAAATGCATGGAGTGAAGTTGCTGCAATGGTTAGTTCATTTGTTGTTTCAATTGTTTTATTAATTCTTAATAAAAATGGAATTCAATTTAGTACACATGTTGCTTTAATTATAACAATTATTTTTACTTCAATTTCATGGATAGTAACAGCGTTTTTAGCTCCACAAACAGATGAAAAAGTTTTAATAGAATTTTACAAGAAAGTTAAACCATTCGGTCCGGGTTGGAAATATATAAAAGAAAAATCGGGTGTTACATTTTCCGCAAGTGAAATTGAAAAAGAAAATATTCCATTGAGTTTGCTCGGTTGGATTTCTGGGACAATTACTATTTGGTCTTCCCTTTTCACTATTGGAAGTTTTCTTTATGGTAGAACCGAAATGGGATTTTTATTACTCGGTGTTTTTTTGATTAGTGGTTTTGTGCTTTTGAATGTTATAAAGAAAGTCTGGAAGTAAAAGAAACAGAAGTAACACAGACTTTTGATAGTTTAATTTTTTTTGAATATGCAGTTTGTGTAACGGCGTTTAATGGATTGTTGCCATAGAAGATTCAAATCAAATATTTTGGATTGTAATAATTCCATTTCCATTTTTCGTAATTATCAACTAATGTAGCTTTTACAGGATTAAGCAAAACATAATTAACTATTCTTCTTAATTCCTCAATATTTCTAACAACATGGTCATAGCTTTCATGATGCCAAAATGCACCGTGACGGTTTAAAAGTTTGTTGCATTTTAATGCAGTTTTTGATTTAAGATCTTGTAAAATTTTTGTTAAAACGTAAAACGAAGCGTTAGCTTCGTTATATAATTTTTGGTTTGTCTGAGTATTTGTCGAAGCTTCGCTTCGACTTACATTATTTGATTTAATTGGTGTAATTACTAAATGCACATGATTTGGCATTATTGTATAAGCAATCAAATCATATTCTTTTCCATCTCTTAAATGAATTGCTTCTTTTACGACTGAGGCTATCTCTTCTTTCATTAACCACATTGGTCCATTTTTGTAATTATCTAATTGTCTATCGAAAATGCCAAAATATTTTTTTTGATAGCCATAATTCCCGATTAGTCAATAAACAAAAATATTTAATGATCGTCTTTTGAGAAAATTATCAATTATTATTAAACCTCTACGAGGTTTTAATTTTTTGTGGTGATGTTTTTGCTACAATTATATGACTTCTACGAAGTCAAATAAAATTAAGATTGTACAGGTTTATAAAATAATATCAAAGATGTTTGATTATTGTTATGATGATGGTTCAAAATAGATTTTCTTTGAACTGTCTTGTAGAAAGCAGAGATTGTCAAAATAATTTATTTCAGCAAAGAGATTAAAATTTTTAGGGTGTGATAATTTTGTTACAATTATGTGACTTCTACGAAGTCAATAATCTGTCAAATCATGACCTGTCACTACGTGATCAGATTTGTCAAGCACGTTGTTGATGTTAGATTATTCTAACGAAAATTTTTTAGAAGAAAAACAAAATAAATTATCAATTGCAATAAAACTAAGAAGTTGGTTTGATGGACTTTTTTTTAAGCTCGTCTTTTGCTTTATCAAAAAAATCTTCAACAACAAATTTTTGATTTAAAAGATTTGAAAAATTAATAAAAATTTTTTAAATTAAGTTCAGATTGATTCATAAAAGTTTTAGAAAGTTTTATCTCTTAATAAAAATGGAGATTAAACACTATGAAACATTTAATCATTACCGCATTTCTTATTGCAATCTATTTGTTTGCAGTACCAACTTCTTCCTACGCTCAAACAATTACAGCAGGAGCGAATCATTCCATTGCCCTCAAAAGTGACGGTACGGTTTGGGCTTGGGGATGGAATAACTATGGTCAACTTGGAAATGGAACCAACACAGACAGCAATGTTCCCGTGCAGGTAACTTCTCTTACAAGCATCACCGCTATTGCTGGAGGATCTGGTCATTCCCTTGCCCTCAAAAGTGACGGCACGGTTTGGGCTTGGGGATACAATTACTCTGGTCAACTTGGAAATGGAACCAACACAGACAGCAATGTTCCAGTGCAGGTAAATTCTCTTACAAGCATCACCGCTATTACAGCAGGAGCGAATTATTCCATTGCCCTCAAAAGTGACGGCACGGTTTGGGCTTGGGGATACAATGGCTATGGTCAACTTGGAAATGGAACCAACACAGGCAGCAATGTTCCAGTGCAGGTAAATTCTCTTACAAGCATCATCGCTATTGCTGGAGGATACGGTCATTCCCTTGCCCTCAAAAGTGACGGCACGGTTTGGGCTTGGGGATACAATGCGGATGGTGAACTCGGAAATGGAAACAACACTAACAGCAATGTTCCAGTGCAGGTAAGCTCTCTTACAAGCATCATCGCTATTGCTGGAGAATGGTATCATTCCTTTGCCCTCAAAAGTGACGGCACGGTTTGGGCTTGGGGATGGAATACCTATGGTCAACTTGGAAATGGAAACACCAACAACAGCAATGTTCCCGTGCAGGTAAATTCTCTTACAAGCATCATCGCTATTGCAGGAGGATACGGTCATTCCCTTGCCCTCAAAAGTGACGGTACGGTTTGGGCTTGGGGATACAATAACTCTGGTCAACTTGGAAATGGAACCAACACAGACAGCAATGTTCCAGTGCAGGTAAGCTCTCTTACAGGCATCATTGCTATTGCTGCAGGACGGTATCATTCCCTTGCCCTCAAAAGTGACGGTACGGTTTGGGCTTGGGGATACAATGGCTATGGTCAACTTGGAAATGGAAACAACACAGACAGCAATGTTCCAATTCAGACAAGTATAGCTAATGTTCTCCCAGTTGAGCTTACATCTTTTTCTGCATCTGTTTCAAATGGCAGTGTATTACTTAATTGGCAAACTGCAACGGAAGTGAATAATTATGGATTTGAGATTGAAAGAGCAAGTTACACTTCGTCAGTCCCGCCTAATGCGGGCAAGCTCAATGTGACAGATTGGAACAAGATTGGTTTTGTTCAGGGAAATGGAAATTCAAACTCTCCTAAAGATTATTCCTTTACTGATGAAAATCCACCGAGTGGTAAAGTGCAATACAGATTAAAACAAATTGATTTTGATGGTTCTTTCAAATATAGCGACATTGTTGAAGCTAATGTTGATTTTCCGCAAGAATTTAAATTAGCTCAAAACTTCCCTAATCCTTTCAATCCTACTACAAAGATTGAATTCACAATTCCACAAGCTGCAAATGTGAGTTTAAAAGTTTACAACGTACTCGGTCAGGAAGTTAGAACTCTTGTAAATGGAATGAAAGAGGCAGGAACATACAAAATAAATTTTGATGCAAAAGAATTAAGCAATGGAGTGTACATATACAAACTTGAAGCTGGTACATACACACAAGCTCGTAAAATGATTTTGATGAAATAAGACTGTGATTACCGTGATTTGAAAAAGTAATGTTTTGATAAAAAGTATAGAGGTTGTCTCATAAGACACAATTTGTCATCCTGAGTTTACCTGACGAAGTTAGGCTAGTCGAATGATGACATTATATTTTAAAATCACAATTCGATAATTTCAGTGTGTCAGTAAAAATTACTTTTGAGACAACCTCTTTTATTGACTATTAAGCAGATTCCTGCTTTCGCGAGAATGGCAGACGGTAAGAAATTTATTTTTCAGATAATATGTTTGAAAAGTAAAATTCCTCAAGTAGATTAGGAACAAACTTTGAGGAGAACAAAATGGAAACAAGAGAAAGAAGGAGTCTCTAATTTGATATTTATAAATAAATTGTTTATATTTTTTTAAAAACATCTAATTTTTATCTCTAAATAACAAAAAAAAGAGGGCAAACACTATGAAACATTTAATCATTACCGCATTTCTTCTTGCAATCTTTTTGTTTGCATTACAAACTTTTTCTTCCGCTCAAACAATTGCAGCAGGAATGCATCATTCCCTTGCCCTGAAAAATGACGGCACGGTTTGGGCTTGGGGATCAAATTCAGATGGTCAACTTGGAGATGGAACCAATACAGACAGCCATGTTCCCGTGAAGGTAGATTCTCTTAAAAGCATCATCGCTATTGCTAGAGGATGCTTTCATTCTCTTGCTCTGAAAAATGACGGCACAGTTTGGGCTTGGGGATGGAATAAATATGGTCAACTTGGATATGGAACCAGTACAGACATCAGCTATGTTCCCGTGCAGGTAGATTCTCTTACAAGCATCATCGCTATTGCTGCAGGAATGTATCATTCCCTTGCCCTGAAAAATGACGGCACGGTTTGGGCTTGGGGATACAATAACCATGGTCAACTTGGAAATGGAACCAACACAGACAGCAATGTTCCCGTGCAGGTAACTTCTCTTACAAGCATCATCGCTATTGCAGGAGGATACGGTCATTCCCTTGCCCTCAAAAGTGACGGCACGGTTTGGGCTTGGGGATACACTTATTACAGCAATGTTCCCGTGAAGGTAGATTCTCTTAAAAGCATCATCGCTATTGCTGGAGGATGGTGGCATTCCCTTGCCCTTAAAAATGATGGCACGGTTTGGGCTTGGGGAAACAATAACCTTGGTCAACTTGGAAATGGAACCAACACATACACATACAGCAATGTTCCCGTGAAGGTAGATTCTCTTACAAGCATCATCGCTATTGCTGCAGGAGGGTGGCATTCCCTTGCTCTCAAAAGTGACGGCACGGTTTGGGCTTGGGGATACAATAACTATGGTCAACTTGGAAATGGAACCAACACAGACAGCAATGTTCCCGTGAAGGTAGATTCTCTTACAAGCATCATCGCTATTGCTGGAGGAGTGTATCATTCCCTTGCCTTGAAAAATGACGGTACAGTTTGGGCTTGGGGATTCAATCAATTTGGTCAACTTGGAGATGGAACCAACACTAACAGCAATGTTCCGGTTCAGACAAGTATAACCAATGTTCTTCCAGTTGAGCTTACATCTTTTTCTGCATCTGTTTCAAATGGCAGTGTATTACTTAATTGGCAAACTGCAACGGAAGTGAATAATTATGGATTTGAGATTGAAAGAGCAAGTCAAACTTCGACAAGCCCACCTAAGGCGCGTAAGCTCAATTTGATAGATTGGAACAAGATTGGTTTTGTTCAGGGACACGGAAATTCGAACTCTCCTAAAGATTATTTCTTTACTGATGAAAATCCACCGAGTGGTAAAGTGCAGTACAGATTAAAACAAATTGATTTTGATGGTTCTTTCAAATATAGCGACATTGTTGAAGCTAATGTTGATTTTCCGCAAGAATTTAAATTAGCTCAAAACTTCCCTAATCCTTTCAATCCTACTACAAAGATTGAATTCACAATTCCACAAGCTGCAAATGTGAGTTTAAAAGTTTACAACGTACTCGGTCAGGAAGTTAGAACTCTTGTAAATGGAATGAAAGAGGCAGGAACATACAAAATAAATTTTGATGCAAAAGAATTAAGCAATGGAGTGTACATATACAAACTTGAAGCTGGTACATACACACAAGCTCGTAAAATGATTTTGATGAAATAAGACTGTGATTACCGTGATTTGAAAAAGTAATGTTTTGATAAAAAGTATCAGGCTGCCTATTAAAAGGGCAGCATTTTTTATTCCAGATTAGTCAATAAACAAAAATATTTAATGATCGTCTTTTGAGAAAATTATCAATTTTTATTAAACCTCTACGAGGTTTTAATTTTTGTGGTGATGTTTTTGCTACAATTATGTGACTTCTACGAAGTCAATAAACCATTAAGAATGAACAGGTTTATTAAGCAAAATCGTTGATGTTTGATTATTGCAATGATGATGGTTCAAAATAGATTTTCTTTGAACTGGCTTTTTAAGAGATTGTAAAAATAATTTATTTCAGCAAAGAGGTTTTAATTTTTGTGGTGATATTTTTGCTACAATTATATGCTACAACTATTTGCTACAAATATTTGCTACAAATATTTGACTTCTACGAAGTCATCATCGCTGCAAAGTGGTTAACGTAAAAAAGATTCAACAATTTGATAAATGATTTTTTGTGAATTTGGTTGCTATAAGCAAGGATAAATATTATTAAACCTCTACGAGGTTTTAATTTTTGTGGTGATATTTTTGCTACAATTATATGCTACAATTATTTGCTACAAATATTTGCTACAAATATTTGACTTCTACGAAGTCATCATCGCTGCAAAGTGGTTAACGTAAAAAAGATTCAACAATTTGATAAATGATTTTTTGTGAATTTGGTTGCTATAAGCAAGGATAAATATTATTAAACCTCTACGAGGTTTTAATTTTTGTGGTGATGTTTTTGCTACAATTATATGACTTCTACGAAGTCAAATAAAATTAAGATTGTACAGGTTTATAAAATAATATCGAAGATGTTTGATTATTGTAATGATGATGGTTCAAAATAGATTTTCTTTGAACTGGCTTTTTAAGAGATTGTAAAAATAATTTATTTCAGCAAAGAGGTTTTAATTTTTTGTGAGTAATAATTTTGTTACAATTATGTGACTGTTCAAAAAGTAAGTTTTTATGTCACGCTGATCTGTCTCCGGCAGTAGACGAATGTCGAAGTGTAACTTTGATTCATATTGTCAGTCTTCGACAAGCTCGCCTAAGGCGGGCAAGCTCAGGATGACAATTTTTAACTTTTTAGATATCTCCAATTATTGTAACGATAACGATAGCTATATAAAAAATGATTTTCATAGAACTTGCCTGATGCAATTAGAAATCTATAATGGTTGAATATAAATCATTTTAACTGCACTCTTATATTTTTTATAAGAAAATTTTTATTAACAAATCTGGTATAATAATTTTTCCATGAATCTGCAGTTTGTGTTACATGTTTTGTGATTGTGTGATGTTATAAATCGGTATTTGAATTTTTTCTGATTCTTCTTTTGTAACAATCTTATTCAATTCATTCATTACTAATTTCAATACACCTAATGATCGTTGAGATAATAAATCAATTTTAATTAGTCCAAGTTCTTCGGTTGAATACATATCCGGTTGCGTGACTACTATTCCTAATCCTTTGTTCTTTGCAAATTCCATCGCAACATAGTTTGTAATTTTTTCTTTTGTAATTACTAATCCGCTTGGATGAATGCTTAAATGGCGAGGAAATCCAGCAAGTTTAGATGCGAGATTGACAATCGTTTTCCAAGGTTCATTTTGAAAATCGAGTGTGCGAGTTTCCGGAAATTTTTCTGCAATGTTAGGAAGATTTTGAGCTGAAGTCCACGGAATAAATTTACTGTATTTCGAAATTTCCGATTCAGAAATACCAAATGCTTTTGCAACTTCCCGGAAAGCTGAGCGAGCTCTGAATGTAACTGTTGTAGAAATCATTCCAACTTTATCGTAACCATATTTTTCAAAAATATATTTTATGATTGCATCTCTTTCCTTCCATGAAAAATCTAAATCAACATCTGGTGGCGAAAGTCTTCCTCGATTCAAAAATCTTTCGAAGTATAAATTATATTTTATCGGATCAACTTCTGTAAATCCAAGGCAATAAGAAACAAGACTATTAGCAGCCGAGCCTCTTCCGATATGAATAATTCCACGACTTTTAGCTTCACGAATTATATCCCACACAATTAAAAAGTAATCACTAAAGCCAAGTTCATCAATTACTTCCAATTCATATTGTAATCTTTTAATTGCTTGATCTGTAATTTTCATGTATCGTTTTGTTAATCCTTCAAAAGCAATTTTCCACAAAAGTGAAAAAGCACTTTCATTTTGTGGTAAAGGAAAAGTTGGAAATTTATAATCTCCAATTTTCAAATCGACATTGCTTTCATGAGCAATTTTATCTGCATTCCAAAGTGCTTCCGGCAATGCTTTCCAAGTTTTTGATAATTCTTCCGGAGTTCGTAAATAATATTCTTCATCAATAATTTGAGATTCTTCAAGATTAGCAACGGTTGTATTCAACTTAATTGCTGTTAAAACTTTGTGAAGTAAAAAATCTTCTTTCGATAAAAAATATGCTGGATGTGTTGCAACAATTTTTAATTGATTTTCTTTTGCAAATTCATAAAGCAAACGTGTTTTTCTTTTTTGTTTTTCTGTTACAATTAATTCAACAAATAAATTTTGTTTGAGCGATGAATCAATTTTTATTTTTTTAAGGAGTTCGAGTGAAGAAGTTAAAACGAAAAGATTTTCCAACGACTGATTAAATAATTCTGAAAGAGAAAATTTTTCATTCAACTTTCGTGAAGTAATTATTCTACAAAGTTGTGCATAACCATCATTATTCTTTGCAATAAAAATTGCAGAGTGTTTTTCTTTTGGATCATCTATTAAAACTCCAAGAATTGGTTTGATGTTATTTTCTTTAGCTATCTTAAAAAATTGAATGAGTCCATACATTCCATTTGTGTCGGTCAACGATACATAATTGCTTCCACTTTTTTTAGCAAAGCTTACAAGTTCTTCAATCTTGATTGTTGATTGTAAAAAAGAGAAATATGAATGCACATGTAAAGAAAACATTTTATTTATTCCCTACTATTCCAATATGAATAATTTTTGAGCCATACTTATCTCGAATTTTTGTTACAGCATTTAACATTCTTTTACGAATTAATTCTTCATCTTCAAATAAAACTTCTTGTTCAGAAACATGTTCTAATTTGCTCAAATGAATTCCAATCAAACGAACTCCAACTCTTCTTGTATAAACTGCACGAAAAAGATTAACAGCGGTTTGATAAATTATTTTATCATCGTTTGTTGGTTCTTTAATTGTTTTTGCGCGGGTGATTGTCGAAAAATCGGAATAACGAAGTTTGATACCGATTGTCGATGCATTCAAATTTTCATTACGAAGAAGTTGTGCAACTTTTTCTACCAGCTTAAAAAGATGAACTTCAATTTCTGTTTTACCAACAATATCTTCTTCAAAAGTTGTTTCTTTAGAGATACTTTTTCTTTCATGTTCAAGTGACAAAATATCGCTGCCAAAACCATTTGCACGATTCCATAAATCAATACCAAACTTTCCTAATATCGAAGCCAGATAATCTTGAGATGCATTTGCAAGATCGCCAATAGTATTAAACCCACGTGCTTTTAGAATAGGAAAAGTTTTTTTGCCAACGCCGGGAATTCTTTCAATAGCAAGCGGTGCAAGAAATTCCTTTTCTTTTCCATGCGGGACAAATGTAATTCCCATTGGCTTATTTAAATCCGTTGCAATTTTAGAAACAGATTTATTTGAACTGATTCCAATTGAACAAGGAAGCGAAAATTTATTCATAATTTCCTGCTGAAGTTTTTTTGCAAACTCTTGTGGTTCGCCATAAATTTTTTGACAGCCGGTAAAGTCGCAATAAAACTCATCAATAGAAGCTTGCTGAACAATTGGAAATTTTTCTTCCAATAAATTTTTAACTGCATTGGAATAACGAACATACTCTTTATGATGACCATGAAGAAAAATTCCTTTTGGACAAAGACGGAAAGCATTTGCAATTGGCATAGCTGAATGAATTCCAAACTTACGAGCTTCATAACTGCAAGCTGCAACCACACCTCGTCCATGTGGATCGCCACCAACAATTACCGGCTTTCCTTGCAACGAAGGATCAAGTATTCGTTCCACAGAAACAAAAAACGCATCCATATCTAAATGAAAAATAGTTTTCATAGAAATTCGAGATTAATAATTAATAATTGATAATTGAAAATTGATAATTGATAATTGAAAATTGATAATTAAAGACTTATTAGTCATAGCAGATTGACAATCCACAATTTGCAATTATCATTTTACAATTGATATTGACATTTATTTTATAATCCATTATAATAGTGTACAGATATTCACTACTTAAAAATGAACAAAGAAAAAGAAATAATCAAGCAAAATTTTTGGGATTTGTCGGAATATCGTTTACCGGATGTTCCTAAACTTCAAAAAATTTTTGATGCAGTTCCCAAAACTATTGCACCAACAGGTTTCAATATTTTCGAGTATGAAAATGTTTTTGAAGATAAAGCCACACAAGAATTAATAAGAACCGGCAACACGATTGGATGTTTTTATATTGAAAGTCCGGGCATGCGTTCTCTTCTTCAAAAAACAGATTGTCATACTTTTGAAATGTTAACTGCAGTTAGTTCTATTATTCGTCCCGGCGTTGCTTCAAGTGGAATGTTGAAAGAATTTATTGAACGACATAAAAATCCAAAACGAAGAAAATATTTATTACCGGAGATGGAAGAATATCTTGGTGAAACTTATGGTGTAATGGTTTATCAGGAAGATGTAATTAAAGTTGCTCATCATATTATTGGTTTAAGTTTGGAAGAAGCTGATTTTTTGCGACGAGCAATGAGCGGAAAAATGCGTTCGCACAAAGCAATGCAAATGATTGTTGATAAATTTTTTAATAACTGTAAACAAAAAGGTTATAGTAATCAAGTTACACAAGAATTATGGAAACAAATTGAAAGTTTTGCCCAATATGCATTTTGCAAAGCTCACAGCGCTTCGTTTGCACTTCTTTCTTTTCAAATGGCTTATTTGAAAGCTCACTTTCCTGCTTACTTTTTTGCTGCAGTTCTTACAAATCAAGGTGGTTACTACTCGCCTGCCGTTTATGTTTCGGAAGCTAAAAGACTTGGAATTAAAATTTTGCTTCCATGCATCAACAATAGTTTTTATGAATATAAAGCAAACGATAATGAAATTAGAATTGGTTTTATGGCAATAAAAAATTTTCAGCAAAGTGAAGCAGAGCTAATAATTAAAGAACGCACGAAAAATGGAAAGTATATTTCTCTAATTGATTTTTTGATAAGAACAAAAATCGGTTACGAGCATTGCGAATCACTTATAAAATGTGGTGCGATGGATTGTTTTAATTTAACGAGACCAACTTTACTTCGTCTTTTGGATATTTATTTCAGTCATAAAAGATTATTGAACGAAGCCGAGAATAATTTATTTATTAATGAATCAATCAAACTTGAAAAAGAAGTAATAACAGAAAAAGATTTTTCAATTGAAGAAAAATGTATTTGTGAGCTTGAAACTTTTGGCTATATGGTTTCTCAACATCCTTTAGAATTTTTCAAAGATGAAATTCAATCGGCAAATGTTATTCAGTCATCAGAAATGGAAAAATATAAAGGCAAAAAAGTTAAAATGATTGGCTGGTATATGACTTCAAAAAGAATTGTTACTACTAAAGGTGATATCATGAAATTTCTTTCTTTAGAAGATTTAAACGGAACTTTTGAAGCGGTTATTTTTCCAAACGTTTATGAAAGATTTGCAGAGCAAACACTTTCGATGGGTGCTTTTGTAGTTGAAGGAAAAGTTGATGAAGAAAACAGCAACAATATTATCGTTGAAGAATTATCTGTAATGACCGGCGAAAAAGCAAAATCAATTACGCAAAAAGATAGAACTGATATAGATTTCTTTGGTGATACAGAAAAGCCCGCTACTCTTGATGAAATTATGCTTGTCAATACGTTAGACAAGGAAAGATTAGTAAAGGCGTACTTGTGATAATGTATAATGAATAATTGATAATTGATAATTGCAAGTTGATAATTGCAAGTTGATAATTGCGAACCTGCTTGCAGCAGGCAAGCCTGCTTGCAGCAGGTAAATTGATAATTATTAATTGGAAAGTTATGGTTGTTGGTTATTAGTTGTAAGTTATTGGTTGTTGGATGAAAGTAAGTGAGATTATTTTGAGGTGATAAGAATTTATTATGCAATTAAAATTTTTCTTGACATAAATAATTAAAATAACTAATTTACTTTCAGTATATGAGGGTACTTTTTGAACGAACAAAAAACATATACTCCAATAAAGAAAGATTTTTCTAATGACGTATTAATTCTTTCTTCAAACCAAACCAAGCCAAAATTACTTGATGAAGTAAGAATAAACTTAAGATCAAATCATTACAGCAGAAAAACAGAAGAAGCATATATCGGCTGGATAAAAAGATTTATCCTTTTCCACAATAAAAGACATCCGAATGAAATGGGTAAGGATGAGATTCAGAAATTCATAAATCATCTTGCAGTAGATCAAAATGTTTCCTCTTCAACACAGAACCAAGCATTACAGGCAATATTGTATCTGTATAAAAATGTTTTGGATAAAGAAGTTGGTTGGCTGGATGATATAA
>RCNQ01000335.1 GCA_003731675.1 Bacteroidetes/Chlorobi group bacterium ChocPot_Mid | reverse complement strand
CTGTATCTGGAAAAGCAGAGTCTGATATAAAAGTGAATAGTATCGGTGAGATTGATTATTCACTTGGATTAAGGTTTGATAATTTCTCAGATGTTGGTAAATCATTGTCTTCTTTTTTAGGTATATTGTTTAAACCTGAGGTGCCGGGTTTTCAAGCGAAATTTCAGATATCAAGTAATTTCCGTCCACCGAGTTTTAATGAAATGTATTATCTGAATTATGGGAACAGTGATTTGAGACCAGAAAAATCAATATCATTAAATCTTGGTTTAATGAACAATACATTTGATAAGATAAATTTTCAATTGGATGGTTTCTATATGATTACAAATGATAGAATTGTTTCTGTACCAAAAAGTCAAATATCATGGTCAGCAGAAAATATTTCCAAAGTCATTACTAAGGGATTCGAAATATCGGCAAATATTTATTTATTTAAAAAATATTTATATTTTAATTTGGCTTACACATATCAGGATGCCCGTAACTCAGCAGAAGACGACAATAATTATGGGAAGTTGATTGTATATATGCCACAAGAAATAATATCGGGTTCAGTTGTGTTTCAGTATGAAAATTTTACTTTAGGGACAACACTCAGATATTCGGGTTATTATTTCTCTTTGCCTGATAATTCGTATGAATCAATTATTGATGGATATTCATTATTAGATTCTTATTTGAACTATTGTTGGATATTAGGAAAAGTTGATATTAATTTTAGATTTGATTGCAGAAATATTTTTGATGAACAATATGAAATAATCAAGAATTATCCAATGCCAGGTCGCTCTTTCAGGATTGGTATGGCGATTATATATTAAAAAAATTATATGAAAAAAACAGAATATATCGCATTTTGTCTGTTACTTTTGCTTGCAATATCATGCTCGGATAATATTTCGCCGAGAAATGATACATTAAGGGTAATTACTATTGATACTGTATATAGCTTTTATCCTGGAGAAGGTCAAAATGCAGGACAGGATTCACAATATTATCCGAAAAATATTTTTGGTTTGCCTGGGAATAATCTTGATGAAACAATTCCATTTAACTCTCCTGAGCAAATATTATCTCTTGGTTTGGGAGGTGAAATTACCGTAGGTTTTAAGAATTATAAAATAATAAATGGAGATGGAGATGACTTTATTGTTTTTGAAAATGTATTTTTAAATCCTATTAATGGGAAATATTTTATTGAGCCAGCAGAAGTATCAGTAAGCAAAGATGGAATTAATTTTATTAAATTCCCGTATGATACAATAAATTTTATTGGTTGTGCAGGATTACATCCAACGCTTTGGAATAGCAGAAATATTCAAAACTCAGGTGGAGACAAATTTGATTTGAATTCGATAGGTTTGGATTATATAACACATATCAAAATAAGAGATATTTCAAGAGAAATTCTGCAAAATCCAAAAAATCCTTATTATGACCCGATTATTTCCGGGTTTGACCTTGACGCAGTGATTGGTATTAACTACGAGAGGTTGCAATGAAGTATATTATTACAATAATCCTACTAATATCATTTTTTTTTGGCTGTGTTGAATCACCAACAAATCCAAAGAGCAATATCGGAGAGTTAAGTGAACATGGGGCATATATACTATGTGAAGGTTTATATGGTCAGAATAATTCGACATTAAGCCGTTATGATTACAAATCTGAAATTGCATATAATAATTATTTTAAGTTGATAAATGGTAAAAATATTGGTGATACAGCAAACGATATAGTAATAAAAGGTGATACAACTTTTATTGTTGTATCCACACAAAATAAAATTTTGATGTTTAATACAGGAACGGGTAAATATTATTCTGAGATACAGATTGAAGGAGGCAAATGTCCGAGGAAAATGGCAGTAATTAATGATTCAATTTTACTTGTAACGGATTTATATTGTCATTGTTTCTGGGTGATAAATTATAACAGAAAAATAATACTGCAAAAAGTGCCGACTGGTCCAGCACCTGAAGGCATAGTTGTAACATTAGATTATATATTTGTTGCAAATTCCGGTTTAGGTGATTACCTTTCAGATTATGCATACTCAGGCACTGTATCTGTTTTTGACAGAAATACATTTAATTTTATAACAACTTTTAATGGTTTACCAAATGTAATTGAGTTAAAGATATCCAATAAGTTCAATAAATTGTATGCAAGATATAATAACCTTCCAAAATATACTGATTCAACAGGTGGTATAGCTGAGTTTGATATTGCAACATTAACAGAAACAAGAAGATGGATTGACAAAGCTGGTCAGATGAGTATTTCTGAAGAACAGGAAAAATTATTTTATATTTCTGAAAAAGGAGTGAAAGTTATCAACTTAGCCGATACTAATTCAGTTCCTGAACTAATACTGATTAAGCAGAGAGCAAAGGATTTTTGGTATTCGATAGCAGTCAATAAGAATGATTTATGGATAGGTAATGCAAAAGATTATCAATCAAATGGTGAAATACTAATTTATGATTTGGATAATCCTCAAAATCCGAAAAAATATTTAAAAGTAGGATTAAATCCCAATACTATTGTTTTTTTCTAAATATCTTATTACCTAAATTGCTTGTTTTTGATTGTTATAATTATGAAAAACATCTATTTATGAATAAGGAAAATGATATAAGAAAGAAATATATTTCAGTAAAAGGTGCAAGATTACATAATCTGAAGAATATTGAAGTAAATATTCCGCATAATAAAATCACAGTAATAACAGGAGTCAGTGGTTCAGGCAAGTCCACATTAGCTTTCGATACAATATACGCAGAGGGACAAAGAAGATTTGTTGAGAGTTTATCTTCGTATGCACGACAGTTTTTGGAGAGAATGGCAAAGCCAGAAGTTGATTCAGTTACAGGAATACCCCCGGCAATCGCAATTGAGCAAAAACCTACTGCGAGAAATCCACGTTCAACAGTCGGTACAACAACAGAAATTTATGATTATCTAAGATTATTATTTGGAAGAATTGGTAAGACATATTGTAAGGATTGCGGGCAACTTGTGAAAAGAGATTCACCATCGTCAGTTGTTGAAGAAGTGTTAAAATTTAATGATGATGATATAGTTTATGTAACATTCCCTTTCTCGAGGCAAATGGAAGTCACAGAAGAAATTGAAAAGTTCAAAGAATCAGGTTTCTTCCGGTTACTGAAAAAAGATACAAATGAGATAATAAGCATAGATGAAATAGATGTATCCGAGATAGAAAAGAATGAATATCTGATACTTGCAGACAGGTTCAAATTACAAAAAGACAAAGAAACAATTACGAGAATTACTGATTCAATAGAACTTGCTTTTAGGGTAGGAAACGGAAAAATTGAAATCAGAAATATTACAAAAAATGAAAATAAAAAATTTAGTAAAGAGTATGAATGCACAAACTGCGACATTCCATATTTTGAACCTGAGCCACGTTTATTTGCATTTAATAATCCTTACGGGGCTTGTCCTCATTGTCAGGGATTTGGCAGGACAATGGGAATAGATGAGGATTTGGTCATTCCTGACAAAACCCGTTCAATAAGGAAGGGGGCAATACACCCTTTTAACACTGAGAGCAATGCAAAACATTTGCGAGCTTTAATAAAGGTAGCAACAAAAAATTCCATTCCTGTTGATGAACCGATTTCTTCGCTATCAAAAAAACAACTTGAAATTGTCTGGGATGGGGCAGGGGATTATATTGGTATTAATGGCTTTTTCAAATACCTTGAGGACAATTCTTACAAGATGCACTACAGAATTCTAATGAGCAGATACAGGGGTTACACCAAATGTCGGGCTTGTGATGGTTCAAGGATAAGAACTTCAGCAAGACAGGTTTTTATTAATGGCAAAAATATTCCTGAATTGATTGAATTGCCGTTAAACCAACATCTTGAATTTATCAAAAATTTAAAATTGAATAGCTATGAGACAGAGATGGCAGGACAGATTGTAAGAGAGCTGAACTGGCGGTTAAGTCTTCTGGTTGAAATTGGTTTGGAA
>RCNQ01000067.1 GCA_003731675.1 Bacteroidetes/Chlorobi group bacterium ChocPot_Mid | reverse complement strand
ATGCTATGGCAAGAAGTTACTATTTCTTAGGTAAGTATGAAACAGCTATTGATATACTTCAGTCAGCTTTAAAAAAAGAACCAGATTTTATTCCAGCTATGGAACTACTTGTGGACATCTACGCTAAAATGAAATTAACAAATAATGCTATTACTATATTAAACCATATTATCAATCTGGAACCGAAAAGAAGTAGAAAAATCTTTCTTGGTCAATTATATGAATCCATTGACCCAAATAAAGCTATTACTACTTACGAAGAATTACTTGCTGAAAAAACAGAACCGGAAATTCTGATAAGAATTGCTACACTTTATGAAAAGCTGGGCAAAAAAGACAAAATGATTGAAACTTACTCAAAGCTATTACAATATTCACAAGTCCAACCTATTGATTATGACCGAATGATTAATGTATTTCTCGAAAATCAGGACTATCAACGTGTGATGATTGTTTTAGACAGTGTCAAATCAAAATTTTTAGATGATGATATTAACTATTTTTACAATTTAGTCGCATCTTCATTAATTGACGATTCAACTGAAGCATCAAATGAATACAGCAGAAAAATTATCAACTATATTGAAAATCATTTTTACTTCGATTGGCGAATGAATATGATTGGCGGTTTTTTAGCTGAAAAATTGAATGATAGTCTTACAACAATTAAACTATTTAACAGAGCATTAAAATCAGATTCAATAGCAGATATCCCTTTATCAATTTCGCAGTATTACCAAAGAAAAAATGATTACAAAAAAGCTATTGAAATCTTAGATGAATATAATCAGAAATTCCCTGCAAACATATCTTTCCCATTATATAAAAGTTATATTTATCAATACATAAAACAAGAAGAAAAAGCACTCTCTGAAGCACAAAAAGCACTGCTCATTAACGACAAGAATACTGAAGTACTCAGCTTGATTGGATTGCTTTATGACCATTTGGGAAAATACGACAGTTGCGAAATTGCATATAGAAAAGTATTATTGTTAGAACCTGATAATGCACTCGTCAATAACAACTTAGCATATTCGATGGCAGAACGAGGTATCAATCTTGACACTGCTCTGCTGTTGAGCCAAAAATCCTTAAACCTTGAACCTGATAATCCATCATATTTAGACACCTATGGCTGGATTCATTACCAATTAGGAAATTACGAATTAGCACTCGATTATATCAAAAAAGCCATTAGTGCTGGCGAAGAAAATGCTGAAGTCCTTGAACATTTAGGATTCATTTATCTCAAACTAAACCAAAAAAATGAAGCTATTGACGCCTGGAAAAAATCTTTGAATTTCGAAAAAAATGAAGAATTGGAATCACAATTAAAGATTTTACTGGACAACAAATAATTTTAATTTTTTCATATTTAATATGGCTAATAAAAAATTTGATACTGTTTCTTCTGATTTAATATTTACAAATCCTTACTGGAATTATAAAAAGGATAAATATATTTACCCCAACGGTAATGTTGGAGAATACTTTTATGTTGATTCAAGAGGAGCTTGTCTTATAATTCCAATTGATGCAAATAATACTTTCGTTTTTATTCGTCAATACAGATACCTTAATAAACTTTTTAGCATAGAATTCCCCGGTGGTGGCTTAACTAAAGGCTTAAGCTATCCTGAAAATGCTAAAAAGGAATTAATTGAAGAAGCAGGATTAGTTGCTGAAAAACTTAAAATTATCGGACAGTTTAATCCTTACAACGGGGTTACAAATGAAATTTGCAAAGTTTTTGTTGCAACAGGATTAACAACAATAAAAAGTAATCCTGAAGAATCAGAAGAATTTGAAATTATAAAATTAAATGAAAATCAAGTGATAGAAAAAATAAATAGTAATGAAATATGGGATGGAATGACCCTTGCGGCTTGGGCTTTATTCCAAAATTCTAATATAAGAAAGGAATTATTTGTATGAAAAGATTAAGTGTAATATTAGTTCTAATAGCTGTTGTCTTTTCAGCTAATCTTTTTTCACAGCAAGATGCAGTAAAAGGTGCAAAACCCGCAGAAGAAAAACAAACTTTTGGTTTGAGGGTAATTCACAAAGCGGCTACATTTTTTACTCAAAAAGTAATCGAAAAAACAAATGTCCACAGAATTTATCCCGATGAAACAACCAAAGATTATACAAGAGAGATAACTTATTTCATCACCTCAAAAATTCCCTCAAGCCCTGAGGATGGTTTCCAGACATTAGTCGTTTCTGTTGATTCTCTTAATTACAAATTCAAAGATGGAGAAACAACATTCGAATTTAACACCATGGATATGAAAGGCAATGCACTAAGATTCAAGGATTTGAATTGCAAAACGGTTGTACTCGGCAGAGAATTTGAAATGGTCTATTCACCTTATGGAGAAGTCGCCGCTATCAAAGGAAAAGACATTGAAGAAACAATAGAATACGTTAAAGAAAAAGGCGAAGGCTATCTTAATGAAATTGACATGTATTTCTGGCTTAACGGACTTGCTAAAGAGCATCTTGAATATCTTGCAGATATGAAAAAAATACTTCTCCCCGAAGGTAAAATTACTATGGACAGCGTTTGGCTTTCACCCTACACAACAGAAATTAACGGATATGCTTTCCAGGACACATTAGCTTTGAAAATCGCCAGCTACAACGCAGGTCTTTACACTCTTGATGGTCAATCAAAAAAAATAAAACCACTATCAAAAGAAAGTTTTACTTACAACATACCAAACTTAGTCTCTGTCGTTGGAGTTACAGGAACTGGCAATGTAAAAATTAATCTAAAAGCACAAGGTAGGGTTGAATCATTAGAATCTCTTTATGATATAAATGCTAAAATTCAGGTTGGAGAGCAATTCATTATTGAACAAATTAAATCCGACATCAAATGGGAATTAATTAATGTCTTCAAATTATAGAGATTATATATTTTAAAAATAATACCTGTAACCAAGAGTAAGAAAGAAGCTTGCAAAATTATTTTCTTCTAATCTCCTTATTGGAAAATTATAACCCATACCTATTGACATTCCGTAAAAAGAGTATTTGTATGTACAAACTAAATAATTTTGATTAACCCAATGGTATGCAGTTGGGTCAGCACAACAATAACCTACCGTCGTATTTATATTAGCAATTCCTCCAGATAAAATATGCTTTTCAATATCTGTATTTTGAAAATAATAATCTGCTTTAAGATATACATTAGCTTTACCATCAGGGCTTGAGTAACCAAACTCAAAACCCATTTGTTCATAAGGTATGTACCCTGCCAAAAGAGTTAGGTTAATGCTGCCATTATATTCCAAACCTAAGAACATATCATTACGAGTCCGTTGGTTTTCTTTAAATAAATCTTTTTTTTGTTGAAGTGTGTCATTATTCGTTCTTGGCTCGAGTAAAACGGAATTTTCATTTTTTTCCTTTACAAGAGTATCTGTAACACTGGATTGATTTTCTATATTTTGATTTAGTTTTACGTAGTTATCATCCTTTTTTCCTTTTTCAAAAATTGGAATTGGAAATATTTCATTGTTAATCATATATCTTTTTTCAGCTAGATTGAAAGAAGAATAGTCATAATTCTCAGTGATTTTTGCCATATCCCCAAGAAACCACCCAATCGTCCCTCCAACTGCTCCTCCGGCGACAGCACCCGCCACAGCTGCCATAAGCGTGCCTAATCCCCCAAAGTCACCCGTCCCCAGACCAACTGCTGATGCTCCTAAATAACCTCCTCCAATAATTCCGGCTATTCCTCCTAATATTGCAAAGGGGTATTTCCAAGATGCCTTCTCATAAGATATTTCCATTACACCCGCAATTGGAACTTTTCCTATCAAATCACCTCTGTAATAGTTTTTTGAAAGAAAAAACAAAGTGTCATTCCTCAACTCCATCGGGGATAACTCTTCAAAGTTAATATGAGTAGTTTTAATATTCCACTTATATTCGCTTATCATCTCAATCTTTTCCTGATTCGTCTTGATTTGATACAATCTTTCCTCCATACTTTCCGTGACGGTAATAGAATCTTCAGCCGTTAGCTGATAATTGAATGTTGTAACCAAAAGAAGAATAAAAAAATTAAACTTCCACATAAAAACCTCTATGTATATTTTAAATAATTATATTCTAAAAACAAATCAATCAGTTTTTGTGAGGAATAATCCTAACTCTTATCCTTTACAAAGAAAATATAGAAGAAAACACTCTCAGGAATAAGCAATAAAACTAACGACAATGTATCCTGAGAAAACCAGATAGATGACCATTCATCAGGCATTATCCACCATGCTATCGGATTTGTCAAAGCCCATCCTATCGTAAATATCAGTCCAATTATCAGCAATGCCATTATCCCTGACTTCATCCCTCCTGTCTGCCAATATTTCGTAAAAGCATATAAAGCTCCGACAATATGCAAATGAAAAATTAATATTTCAATCATTTTTTGTAATTTTGTTAATTAATTTCAATTTGTTTAATTACAAATATCCGAAAAATTATGGAAAAAGTAACAGAAATTCGTATTGTCTTTGTAACAACCAACACACTGCAAAGCGCAAGACATATTGCTAAGATTATTGTTTCTGAAGGTTTAGCCGCTTGTTGCTCAATTATACAAAACTTAACTTCATTTTTCAGCTGGCAAAATGTAATGACCGAAAGAAATGAATATCTGCTGATTATCAAAACAACTACATCAAAGCTAAATCCTTTGGAAGAAAGAATCATCCAGCTTTCAAACGATGAAGTTCCCGAAATCTTAGCTATACCCGCAGACTTTGCTCACAAAGGGTATTTTGATTGGTTGATAAATTCATTACATTAATATCCCAGATTATGCCTGAAAATAATCACAGAACAATCAAAGAACTCAGCAAAGACGACAGACCAAGAGAACGCCTCCAAAAATTCGGTGCCTCCAACCTGTCTGATTCTGAATTGCTCGCTATCCTCATTAGAAGCGGCTCAAAAGGATATTCTGCAATTGATATTTCTCGAGACCTTATCGAAAAATATTCATCTCTTTCCAACCTTTCCTCTTGCGATTACAGCGAATTTAAAAAATTCAAAGGATTAGCGGAAACAAAAGCTGTAACCTTAGCCGCCGCCTTTGAGATTGGAAAAAGAATTCAATCTGAACCTTACGTATTGCTTACAAAAATTCAAAAACCACAGGATATTGCAAATTACTTCATCCCAAAATTAAGAAACGAAAAAGTTGAAACTTTCCGTACTCTGCTTCTCAACTCTTCCAATAAAATTTTCAGAGAAATTATTGTTTCTCAAGGTCTTTTGAATGTCAGTCTCGTGCATCCTCGTGAAGTATTCAAAACAGCCATTTCCGAATCTGCCGCAAATATCATACTGCTCCACAATCATCCTTCTGGAAATCCCGAACCATCAAAAGAAGACATCCATATTACAAAACAACTTGTTGATGCCGGAAAAATTATCGGTATCGGTATTTACGACCATATTATTATTGCAGGAAACGACTATCGCAGTTTCGCCGAAATGCGTTTGCTGTAATTTAGATTAATTGACCTAACTATCAAAAAAAAAAACACTTAGGAAGATTTTATTAGGAATTTCTAAAATTTATAATTATATTTGGGATAATAATCATTACTATTGTATTTATTTGACCTATTTTTAAAAAGAGAGGAGGTACATATGTTCAAAAAACCTATAAAAACTGCAAAAAGAAGCTGACGTGCGAAGTTTCGCCAAGATTAATTAATTCGACTCTTACAAAAAATGTACCAAGATTAATTAATTTGAACTCAAGATAAAAATCTCAAGAGAATTTATTTATGATAATAGGAATATTTTCGATGAAAAAAACAACATTAATTATTTTTTTAGCTGTTAGTCTAATATTTTCCTGTAAAGAAGAGATAGGTAATTTATCTGATTTGAAAGATGTCAAAAAAATCTTTCCTGTAACAGAAAATTATTGGTTTAAATATTTATATTTAATCCTTGACAAGTCAGGTAAACATTTTGAAGATTCAAACACAGTTATATTAATGAAAGTTGTAAGCACAGAAACATTGTTAAATAAAAAATCTTATGTGTTTCATATTATTGATACTCTTGGACAGTGTCTATTTATTCAAAAATACTCCATTGAAAATAATAAAATTTATATTTATTCAAATCTAATTAATGATCTCGTTAGTGAGGTTGAATCTTATTTTTCCGTTAACCTACCAATTAAAATTGGTTCAAAATGGTTGTTAATGGCTGACCCAATAAAAAAAGAATGGATAACTTACCTGAATAATATTGATTCGGATTTTATTAATCCAAAATGTAGAATAGTTGGAAAGTTGTGGGTTGCTGGTAATCAGGGATCTGTGAAATATATCAATATAAATGATCAAACTATACCAGCAAAAGAATATATCCTTGTTTATCAATTTAAAGGATATGTTAAGAATGAAAAAAATGAAATATTTAAAACCAATTTTGCAATTAAACTCCACACATGGTTTGGATTAAATGCTGGTATTTTAGAATCATTTGTAGAACCTACTTATGTAGATTTACATTTTTTATCATTTCCTTATGGAGGATATAAAGACAAAGTTATTAAATTTAATATTAAGTAAAAAAAGTTAAAAATATTTATTAATATAAAAGGTGATTTATGATGACATTAGAAATTGAGAAAAAAAATAATAATAAATGCTACTTATTATTATTGGTTTTAGTATCATATTTATTTTTTTCATTCAGCATTGTGAATTTATATTCTTGTGTGAAAACACCAAAAAAAGAAAAGCATTATTTCTTTTTTAACGACGGGGGTTTATTTGTTCAAATTTCAATAGCATTTCAGTTGATATTATACAATATGGCGCTTCTAACTCAAAAGCCAGTTACTATAAAACTGGAATTAAATTAACCGGACGAAGCCTCACTTCGACTAATATATCGATTAATCAACAAACAAATGATGAAAGAATCTCGTTATCTAATCTTAATAAAGCAGCTTATGAGGTTATTTTTAAAAAGCAGGATGGTAGCATTTGTTGGAGGAAATATGTATACTTAACTGATTTCAATTCAAAAGGTCAAGTATTCATACAGGTTACTAACCCTTGTTGTAATTAAGACAAAGTAATAATTTATATAATAATTCTTTTAGGAAAGAGAGACTTATATGGGAAAAAATAATATTTATAAATCGTTATTAATATATTTTTTTATTATTGCTCTTTTGATAAGTTGCGATGTAGGAAAAAATATTAATTTAATTAATCCTGACATTAAAATAAAAAAAATCAATTTGGATCCTGATGGTAATTTCACATTAGATGATGTGTTAAATTCCTACGATACAAACGATGTAATGGGCTTTATTCAGCTAAATAATGATTATGAAAGAATATTTTTCTATGACAATCCAACTATTAGCATTAATTTAAATCAAAACAGTGCCCAAGCCTATTTTTTTAATTCAGATACGATGGATATTATTTATCCATGTAATGGAATATATATCAATAATTATGTATTATCAAATGCTGGCTCAGGCACTTATACTTATATTGGTTATGGTAATCAAGATAATCAAAATAGTTTGTATTATAATTTTTCTTCAAGTAATTCTATTGAAATTATTGGTAATCAATATATCCCTTCAATAGATACTTCAATTAATTTTGGTTCACCAATAAGAATTTTAAATGTGAATCGGGGAGCTACAATATCAACTTTAAATTCTTTGAATATTTCATGGTCTGGCGAAAGTCAATGTTTCGCGCAAATAATAATTTTTAATTCAGATTCTTTAGCTGAATATTCAGATACAAGTTTATATGAAGGTTCTGCAATTGTAGAGAATGACGGTTCATTTACAATTTCATCAAATGTTATGAGCCAATTTAGAGATGGCATATATAATATTTGTTTAACAAAGTTTGAGCCATATTTTATTCTTTTTAATAATGGAAAAAAATCTTTGATAATTTTGAAATCTTCTCATAAAATCACAGTTTATTTGAGTAGTAATTAATTTATTGAATAGAAATATTATTTTGTAGGTTGAATTTTTTTATTTATATTTTTAAACTTGAAAATTTTATATGGTGTAAAAATGAAAAAAAATATTTTAGTTTTTGTTCTTTTGCTTTTATTTCATTTTGGTTGTGGTAATGATAATCCAAATTCTTGGAAACAGATTTCTGATAATAATTACATTACTGCTCAAGTTTCAGGTGCCATTAATATTTTTTTTGAAGCCCAGAAAATACGTACTGACATACTTTCTGTTTCGGATAGCACATTACTTATATCAGTTGAAAGCGAATGTTTGATTGAAAATTTTATATATAGCATGAGACTAACATTTCCTGTTGATAAAGTAGGGAAATTTATAAATTCTTCAAACATTGACGCTTATTTCACTTTAGGTAATAAAAATTATCAATTTGGATGGGGATATATTAACATTCAAGAAAGCAAAAGTAATGTGATAAATGGAAATTTTGAGTTTACTGGTTATCAATGGGAAGTCAATAAAGACAGTTCTTATATTAAGGACTCAATAAAAATTTCTAATGGTTCTTTTAACATATTAAAGTGATTAAATATATTTAGTCTTTTTCAAAGGATATTCCGAGACTATCCTGTATTGAACTTTATCGAGGAACATCATCAATACATTAATTGAAAATCATCTGAATGAAGGAAACTATGAAATTAACTGTCTTTGACTTGCAAGGTAATTTTGTTAATGTTTCTTCAATTGAAAAAACATCATTAACACAGCAATTTGAATTGAATTTGAAACATCTTACTAACGGTAAATATTTTTACACTATATATGCAGGTAATAACAAAGTTGGTGAAGGAAAATTTAATTTAATAAAATAATTTATATTACCCCTCTTCTAAATAGGAGAGTGGTATCTTTTTTAATGAGGTACAAAATGAAAAAAATTTTATTCATATTATTAGCATTATGTAATTTCAATTTTCTTCAAGCTGGAGAGTGGAAATTAATTGATAAAGATCCTTTTGGTATTACTACTGTTAGCGTTCGATCCAGAATAGATTGTGCTGATACAAATAATTGTATAGCAGTTTACTGGTATAATTTGGACCGGCTTGCCGAAAGGATGACAACTGATGGAGGTAAAACTTGGTTTACGACAATTATTGATACTGCTCCTTCATGGGAGCAATGGTTAACTCGAAAATGGCATAATCCAAACGGAGTTCAATATCCTGATACAAATTTGATTATTATTACATGTGAAGATGGGACTTATTGGATAACAAGAGACAGAGGAAAAAATTGGACCATTAACCAATTTGATACGTTTGGTATAAAGGCGTCGTTTTGTGATTCAAAACATGGTGCAATAATAAGCTGGGATTATTTATACACAACAAAAGACGGAGGTTACAATTGGGAAAAAATTCATTATACCTATGTTGATTCGACACAACATTTTGGGACTTATTTGTCTGTCCCTGAAGAACAAACAATTTACATAGCTTGGGCACCTTATTTTTATAGAAGTTATGATTGGGGAAAAACTTGGGAGCGTCTTCCAATTCCTTTGATGCCGACAGGAATACTTTTTCTTAATCGGAAGGACGGTTTTATTGTAAGAGGGTTTCCGGTCAACGGTAGCTATAAATCACTTCGTGATATAATATATTCAACTAACGATGGAGGAGATTCATGGCAATTGAGATTAGATACAATTAATAAATTTCCAGCAGGAGCTTATGGTTTAAGAAAAGTCAGTTTTGCAGATGAAAAAAATGGTGTAGTAATTGGAAGTTGGGGTAAAATGTATCGAACTAGCGATGGAGGAATAACATGGATTCAGGATACAAGCG
>RCNQ01000066.1 GCA_003731675.1 Bacteroidetes/Chlorobi group bacterium ChocPot_Mid | reverse complement strand
TTTTAACAATGTTTTTTATACTATTTCAATGATTTTATAAAAGTATTTGTATTATATCTCATTAAGTCAAAATAATTCTTTCTTCCTTCAACACCACCAATAGGGTCGAGTGTATATAGTTTTAAACTGGCGGCTTCTGCAATAGTTTTTGCAGGTCCAACGGGAAGTTGAGGTTCAGTGTAAAGAGCTTTTGCTTTTTGAGATTTTATTTTCTTAACGAGTTTTAGGATAAAATCAGCTGAAGGTTCTTTCCCGGGAGAAGGTTCAATTGAACCTGCATAGGTAAGTTCATACCTTTTTAAGAAATATCTGAAAGATGGATGAAATAGGAATATATTCTCATCTTTAAAATTTTTCATTTTTTGGGCAATTTCTTTATGCAAGTCTTCCAATTTTGCTATAAATAATTTGGAATTTGATTTATATTGCTTCTCTTTTTCAGGAGAAATATTAATGAGAATATTTGTTAAAGTATCTACAATTGATTTTACACAAATCGGGTCAGTCCAAAAGTGCGGGTCAATTACTTGTTGTGAAGATTTTTTATGTTTAGCTTTTTTTTCATTTTTATCATTATGACTATTATGTCCGTGCTGATGTTCATCTTCATCACTGAATGGTAGTTGATATTTTTTCTGTAGCAAGTCAATTATTTTGATTTTCTTCTTTGTGTTTAAATTTGCCGCCCACCCGTCAAGGTAATCAGAAACATAGAATAGGACATCTGCTTTTTCCGATTTTGAAACCTGAGATGGTTTTGGGGAATAAGTGTGTGGTGAACTTCCAGGTGAGACTAAAGTCACTATTTCAGCTTCATTTCCGGTTATCTCTGAGATAATAGCATCTATAGGAGAACTTGTAACAATAATTCTTGGTTTAGCTTCAATTTGAACCAAGGATGATAAAATTAAAATTAAGAAAAGTAATTTATTTGTCATGGTAACCTCAATTATTTCTAAATTCCATTTGAATTATATTAAACATAATTTTTTATTAGAGATTCAATTTCAGTAATTTTATTTTGGTCTGACATTTTTTCAGATTTAATTTTCTCGATTGTGGAAAGTGCCATATAACAATATGATTTTAATAAAAAGGGATGTTTTTGCAATGCTTTTATATGCTTTTTTATCGTTTTTAAATCTGCCCTTGAATATGGGCCAGTCAAAGGGAAATCCTTCTTATTTTTTATTTGTGAAAAGTTGTTTTCAATTGTTGTATTAATAATTTGGGGAATAAACATTTCAGCAGGTATTCCGGCAAGTTTTGCAATCTCTTTAGCAGTAGAAAGTAAAGTATTCAAAAAGTTTGAAGCAACAACAGCAGAGCAATGATACAAGGCAGTTTGCTTATCGTCATCATTCATTACAAACGGAATACCACCAAGTTTTGTGATTAATTTTTTTAATTCTTCACTTCTATTTTCACTTCTGATGCTCCATCCGATTCCGCTAAGTAAATTCTCTGATGGATAATAAAACGTCTGATAAGGATGAATTACAGCAATATCCGCACCATATTTTTTTAGTGGGTTTAAGATGCCCAATGATAAAGCACCGCTACAATGTAGAACCAATTTTTTTTTGAGTTTTTCTTTGAAATATTCGGATATTTCGATTGCTAAGTTTCCAATGCTACTATCTTCAACAGTCAAAAATATATAGTCTGGTAAATCAGGGACTTTCTTGAATGATGATAAAATTTTTACATTTGGTAATTTCTTTGATGCAATTTTTCTTGTTTTTTGGTTGGAATCAATAATCCATGCAACAGAAAACTCTTTAGCGAAAAGATTGCTTAGATTACTGCCCAGTTTCCCGTAACCAATCACACCTAAAGATTTTTTCATATCAACCTTTTTCAATAGTGTAGCCATCTTTTGTATCTTTCAAAATATATCCTGCATCTATTATTTCTTTACGTAAACTATCGGATAAGTCCCAGTTCTTATTTTTCTTGGCTTCAAGCCGCATTTCAGCTTTTTCTTTGATTTCATCAGGTATAGATAATTCTGTCTCTTGTCTCGGGTTAATTGTCCAGACATCAAAAATATTATTGAGTTCGGTAAAGAATGCGATGAGACCATTTTTACTTGCTTCACTTAATTTATCTGTTGGATTATCATTGATAAACGTAAATAAATGTGCCAAAGCTTTTGGTGTGTGTAAATCATTGGCAAGTTCAGAAAAAACTGAATTTCTTAATTTATCAATATCAATTGTTATCTCACTTTCGGATTTTTCAAATAATTTATATATGTATTCCTGAATTCTGAATCTTGCTTTATGTGAGGATTTGATTCCATCGAAGGTAAAATTATAGACAGAGCCATAATGAGAAGCGAACATGCTGAATCTAATATCAAGAGGGTCAATGCCTTTTTCTAATAAATCCCTTAAAGTGAAGAAATTACCGAGTGATTTACTCATTTTCTGACCTTCGACTTCGAGAAATTCATTGTGACACCACATAACAGTAGGGTCAATACCATAACCAGCATGGCTTTGTGCTATCTCGTCTTCATGATGAGGGAACTTCAAATCAATTCCACCAGTGTGGATGTCAAAAGGTAAACCAAGAAGTTCTTTTTCCATGCAAGAGCATTCAATATGCCAACCGGGACGTCCAGGAAAATTGAAATTGTCTATATGAAAATTCCAGTAAGGTTCATTTGGCTTACGAGCTTTCCATAGGACAAAATCGCTTGCGTCTTCTCTTTCGTATTGGTCAGAGTCAATGCGTTCTCCCGCACGAAAATTATCGAAATCAATATAAAATAGTCTTCCGTAAGTCTGATGTTTTCGCCATTCTGAAACATTAAAATAGATTGAACCTTCAGAAATATATGCAAAACCTTTTTCGAGAATTAATCTTATTAAATTCTGCATCTGCTCAATATATTCAGTAGCTTTAGGCATTGCGAAAAAGTCTTCTTTTTTTATGCCAAGTCTGGATATATCCTCTAAAAAAGATTTTTCATAGTATTCTGTAAGTTTAAGTAAATTATTCAGTAAATCATCTGTCTGTTCTCCCATATCAGATATCCAAGCACTACTACCGACAGCACTATCCCTTATGGTTTTATCATCAATATTAGTAATATTCATTACCCAGCGAACTTTATGCTGACCAACCACTTTCAAAACTCTTTGCAATAAATCAGCAAAAAGAAAAGCACGCATATTTCCAATATGAGCGAAGTTATAAACTGTCGGACCGCAAGAATACATACGTACTTCATTATCAATCAAAGGAGTAAATGGTTCAATCTTTCTTGATAGAGAATTATATAAATTTATTTGCATTGCAATGTTTTTAATAAAAAATAATAATTTAGTAAAATAGTAAATTATATTAAATTAAGAAAAAACTTTTGAATAAGGTAAATTTAAGTTGGAGAATCAAGAAAGAAAAAATGAACTAATGGAAAATTTACACCCCTTAATCATTTGAAATATTCGTCTGCATCTCCTAAAACTTTTACCGAAAAGGGCTTATACATGCTTGCAACAATTTAAAAAAGTAAGAAAGCTACTCAAACAACAATTGTAATTATTGAAACTTTTGCAAAAGTTAAAAACTTGACCAGAGCAATCCGCGATTTAAGTTCGGTAGATGACGAAAAGAAAAAGAAAAGTTTGATACAAAAAAGCAATGAAATCCTATCGGAATTAATTGATGAAAATCTTCATATTGAGAAAAGCGAAACAACAATTGAATTGAATTTTGCTCTAATTAAGGTAAAACATACAAAAAAAAATTGGTGATATTAATTCTTTTTTATTATTTTAATAAATCAAATCATTACAGAAATAATTTTTTCATTAATAAGGAATTAATTATAAGAAATAATATAGAATTTTAAAATAAATATGTAAGCGTTGTCTTACTGCGTTCAACCTTGAAAACTGGTAATTTTTTAGTGAGAAAGAACGAAGGAATGACACGCCCGAATTGGGCGTTTCCTTTTGTCTTTTCTCACGGGTATACCAGTACCTCAAGGTTGGGCAATTGTGGAAATGCCCTTTTTTTGTGCTTTTTGAAACCTGAACCAAGGTTTATGTATCAATAGTAATGAAGGGCATTCAAAAATGCAAAATTGTGTTTTTTTATAATATGGATGGAGTTGTAATGTTGAACGAGAATGAACTGATTAATCATTATGTCGAAAGAATTAAAAAATATGTTGAAAATGGAGGACCTGAGGTAAGTGAATGGGAAGAATTTAACGAATTAATGAATCAAATTTATAAGGATGTACAAAAAAACAATATCTCTGATGAACAAATGAAATTAATCTATAATGCATTTGCGGATACAATTACTGTTAATACTCTACAGGGGCATGTTTATACCCAACCGTATGGGTATCCCGGTGATTTTGATTTGATTGATAAACTGTATACACGAAAAATAAATAAAAATTATTACAAATGGGATCAATATGGTTCAAACTTAAAAGGGTTAGATGCTTTAAGAGGTAGAATTGAATATTTTCACAGAGAAATTGATAAAATAAAATTGACAATCAATTCATCAGTTCTAAACATCGCAAGTGGTCCATGTCGAGATATTCAGGAATATTTTTCACAACATCCAGATTCAAATATACTTTTTGATTGTGTTGAATTTGATGAAAGAGCAATTCAATATGCCAAATCAATACTTGACGGTTATGCTTGCAAAGTAAATTTCATAAATAAAAATGCTTTACGATTTACAACAGAAAAGAAATATGATTTGATTTGGTCAGGCGGTCTTTTTGATTATTTTGATGATAAGGTTTTCGTTCGTTTATTAAAAAGATATAGTACTTTCCTAAAAGAAAATGCAGAACTTGTAATTGGAAACTTCAGTCCTGCTAACCCATCAAAAGCATACATGGAATTGATGAATTGGCATTTGAACTACAGAGATAAGGAACATTTATTGCGTCTTGCTGAAGAATCGGGTCTTAATATGAATAATACTTGGGTAGATTCCGAACCACTCGGAATTAACCTCTTCCTTCACTTTAAAAATCTGATGTAAATCAGATATTTTAAACATTAAAGATTAGAACATTAAATTTTTTCTTAATCGTCTAAAACAAATATGTTAAAATAATTTATCAAAATGCTATGAGAGATTTGTTTTATAAAGTCATCGTTGAACCACAGGAAGAAGGTGGCTTTACGGCTTATATTCCAAAGTTACCAGAATGTGTCTACGAAGGCGAAACTTTCGATGAAGCTGTTGATAATATAAAAGTGCAACTCAATTGTATTCTGAAGTATTAAAAGTAAGGAATTTGTAACTTTAATATATCCTAATCTCAATACATTCATGAAACCATTAAATGCAGATTTTATTTTGGGTACTGTTAAGCCCGGGGAATTTCCGAAAAGCAAATTGCCGGAAGTTGCTTTTTCAGGTAGGTCTAATGTCGGGAAATCCTCGCTCCTGAATAGTATAGTTCTCAGGAAAAATCTTGCTCATATAAGCTCGACACCGGGGAAAACTCAGCAAATCAATTTCTTCAACGTTGAGGATAAATGGATATTTGCCGATTTGCCGGGATTTGGTTATGCAAAAGTAAGTAGGTCATTAAGACAGGATTGGCAGAAGATGACTTATGATTACATAACTAAAAGAAATAATCTTAAGCTTGTTTGTATGCTCGTTGATTCACGTCATGAGCCGATGGAGAGCGACTTAGCTATAATTGAATTTCTCGAAAATACGCAGAAGAAGTATATTGTGATTATGACAAAGACAGATAAAATATCAGATAAGCAAGTTAAAGAGAGAAAAGAGCAATTTGAATATTTGGTTAGTCAGTGTAAATTTTGCATTGAAGTATTACCTTATTCGTCAATAAATTTTAGCGGAAGGGAAAACCTGCTTGCTATAATTAAAAGAGAAACTGAATAATTGATGGAGAATAAATTGGATATTAAAGAATCAATCGGGCAAAGCATTGCAACAAAGCAAAAGCTTATGGAATTTTGTATTCCTGAAATCGAAACATGTGGCAAGGAACTTGCCGAAGCATTAAAGAAGGGAGGTAAAATCCTTTTTTGTGGTAACGGAGGCAGTGCTGCTGACAGTCAGCATTTAGTCGCTGAACTTGTAATCAGATATCGTAGTTCTGTAAATAGAGCGGCAATTCCTGCTATTGCTCTGACGGTTGACCCTTCTATAATGACAGCTGGTGGAAATGATATTGGTTTTGAAAATATTTTTGCACGTGAAGTTGAAGCTTACGGAAGAAAAGGAGATGTATTAGTTGGCATATCCACAAGTGGTAACTCCGAAAATGTATTCAGAGCAATCCGGCAAGCAAAAAAGCAAGGATTAATCACTATTGGACTTCTTGGAGCAGGTGGTGGGAAAATTGCAGAAGAATGTGATTTAAAAGTCATAGTTCCATCGGACATAACAGCACGAATTCAGGAATGCCATATCTTAATAGGACATATCTGGTGTGAAATGATAGAGGAAGAATTGTTTCCTGAATTATTTTAAGCTGATACCGTATTCTGAGATTTTTCTATAAAGTGTTCTTTCGCTAATGCCAAGGGTTTGGGCGGCAAGGCGACGATTATTGTCATGACGAAGAAGAGCCATCTCAATAGCTTGCTTTTCCATTTTTGCGAGATTTAAGTTAGTGTCATCAATAATTTCAGCTTCTTCTGGGGTTGTTTTGATTGTTTCCTCAAGTTCTCTTTTCATTTGTTCCATGTGCAGACTGAGGGAATGGATAAATTGCTTGATATCAGACATTTCTTTTTTTATTTCGAGCAGAGTCCTGAAAATTAATTCTAATTCGAGGTTTTTACTACTAATGTCAGGTTCAATTCTTATCAAAGAAGATTCTCTGCCAATTGGCTCCTTTGTATGTGCAGGCAGGGCTTGTGGAATATATTTTCTGATAATATCAGCAGAAATGTAAGAAACCCTTTCGAGTGTGAGGAGGGTTTCAATCATGTTTTTTAATTCTCTAACATTACCGTGCCAAGGTAAGCTTCTGAGAATATTGATTGCTTCGTCGGAAATACCGGTAAAATTTGTTCTTAACTTTTGGGCAACTTGCTTTCCGAAATGCTCAATAAGCAATGGAATATCTTCAGTATGTTCGACCAATGATGGGAGATAGATATGCACTGACTTAAGTCTGAAATACAAATCCTGTCTGAAATTACCATTGGCAACTTCCTGTTCGAGTTCCCTGTTTGTTGCGGCAACAACTCTGACATCTACTTTGTGAACAGTAGATGAACCAAGTCTTGAAAATTCTCCGTTTTCAAGGACACGCAATAATTTGACCTGAGTACCGATGGGCATTTCGCCGATTTCATCAAGAAAGATGGTGCCTCTGTTTGCGGATTCAAAAAAACCTTTTCTTTGGTCAGTTGCACCGGTAAAGGCACCCTTTTCATGACCAAAAAGTTCTGATTCGAGCAATGTTTCAGGAATTGCACCGCAATTTACACTAACATAAGGGAATTTTTTTCGGGGACTCAATCCGTGAATAGCATTTGCAAAAACTTCTTTTCCTGTTCCTGTTTGTCCAGTTATTAATATGGTCAAATCGGTAGGAGCGGCTTGATAAAGCCGACGCATAGCATCTTTGATTAAATCAGAATTACCAATAATTCCAAATTTATCTTTTAATAGCTCGAATATGTATTTTTCTTCTTTTAATTCCATCGAAAATCAAAATAAATATTTGCAATTTATGAATTTTATGGAAATAATTTTGTTACTGTTTCTTTAAACCCTTTTTTTTGCTCCATTCTTCCCAGCCACCATGGTAAAGAAAAGTTTGTTTGTATCCGAACTGGAAAAGAATTTTAGCTAACTCGTGACTTAAGTCACAATCTCCACCGTCACAGTAAACAATCAGAATTTTATCGTGTGGTAATTCGTTAACTCTTGTTAAAAGTTCATCTTGATTATCTGCAAGCGGAAAAAGATTGACGGCATTTCCAATGCGGCCTTCAGCAAATTGCTCGGGACTCCGTGCATCAACAAACTGCACATCCTTTTTGTCTAATAATTTTATTATTTGTTCGTAACTAACAACTTTATCAAAATATTCATCTTTGATTTCTTTGTTTCCAAACAATAAAGAATCAGATATTGGTTTAACATTCGCTTTAACATATATCAATGGTATTGACTTTTCAGAAATCAGATTATACACAATACCAAAAGAACTTGCCAATATCACAATCCAAAAAATCTCTTTATAAATATATTTCATTTTTTCATTAAATAATTTTTAATAATTAATTTACTAATTAACGTATGAAAATTATTTATCTTTTATTCATTAATACTGAATAAGCTTCATTTATTTGCTGAGTTTTTTTCTTTGCCAGCTCGATAATTTCTTCACCAAAAGTTTGCAATCTGTCAGGGTGATATTCTTTGATTCTCATCAAATAAGCTTGCTTTATTTGTTCTTCAGTCTCTTTTGGTGAAACTTTCAAAACAATGTATGCACTTTCTATGGTCATTTTTTTGTCAGTGATTTCATTGTATTTGTTTTCATCATTGCTGTTTTTGCTATTGAGTTCATCAATTATCCGTTTTAATTCAGCATCTTCTGAGAAATCGAAATTATTAAGTGATTTATTTTGAGATTTGTAAATCTTTGCAAGATTAATTATTCTATTTAGAATCTGTCCCATTTGATTTCAATTATTTTTTTAATATTTTATTAAGCTTTTTTATGTCATTAATTAAGAAAATATCTAAGTTTTTCAGCTTTTTTAAATCTTTTTTCTTTAATCCGATATTATTTAGAATTTTCTTCCATTGTTTCCCATAACAAATCAAAGGTTTGTTAATAATTCCTCTTTCCTTGAATGCATAAAGGTATGAAAACTCAAGTAAAGTTCCTGAACCACCAGGTAGAACAAGGTATGCGTCAGCTATTTCCATTAATTTAAGCAGT
This sequence comes from Bacteroidetes/Chlorobi group bacterium ChocPot_Mid, assembly GCA_003731675.1. Lineage (GTDB taxonomy): Bacteria > Bacteroidota > Ignavibacteria > Kapaibacteriales > UBA2268 > ChocPot-Mid. Next base: position 3,979 of record RCNQ01000066.1, on the reverse strand, counting down.
CTTTCTGAATATGTTTCTGTCTCGATGATTTCTGTTGCAAAATCATTTGATTTTTTATCTGCGAAGAATTTTGTTGTTACAGCAATCCTTCGGACATCTAATTTTTTTGCACCGATGAAGACAGCTTCCATGACCCCGTAATAGCCACCTGTTACTAAGTCGAAGCCATTTTTTGCCAGAATATATCCGGCTTTCTTTGCTATTTTGTAAACCGAAGATTTTGGGGTAGCTTTGCCTGAACCGAATATACTGATGACGGGCATTGAATTTCCTTTGATGACTATTTGCAATAATTTTGAATCATTCCAGAAGCAGATTTATTACCTAAAGACATTGCTTTTTCCCAGCTTTGACAGGCAAGCTGTAGCTTTCCGAAACGATAATATGCAATTCCTAAATAAAAGTAGGAATCGGGATTTCTTGAATTGTATTTAATCGCTTTTTCAAAATCAGCAATAGCATTTTGAAAATCATTTATTTTAAGAAATAAATTTCCTCTTTCAAATATCGCTGAAAAGTCTTTTGGGTTTTTTGAAATTACAGTTGAATAATCTTTTATGGCTCCATGAGTGTCTCCTAAAGATGCTTTGATAACAGCTCTGTTATAATAACTTTCAGTGATTTGAGGTGCTAATTTAATTGCCTGGTTTAAATCATTTAAAGCGAATAAATAATTGCCTTGAATGGCTCTGATAGATGCTCTGTTATTGAAAGCATCTGCATGTTGAGGATTTAATTTAATTGTCTTTGAATAGTCCAAAAGAGACGCATCCAAATTCCCTTTGTCTTTGTAAATTCCAGCACGCAGGAAATATAAACCACTGATATTTGGATTATCTTTGATTGCTGAACTGAAAAAAGTTATTGGATTGCTGTATTGTTTGCTGTTAACAAAGGTAATAACCGAAAGTAAAAGTATCCAAAATATGGATAATGGGAATAATTTTTTCAGATTTAATTTTTTTAGATAAAACGGAATGATTTCGAGTAAGATAATAACGAAACCAATCAAAGGTAGATAATTTCTATGGTCCTGATAGTCAAATAAATGGTCTGAATCGGTAAATTTCCTTCCATAAAACATACCCGGTAAAAATAATATTAAAAACCAACTTAAACCAAATAATATTTGTTTATATTTCAAATGAGAATTCGTATTGCTTGTTTTTTCATTTTTTGATAATTTAATTTGAAATAGAAATAATGTAATAATTCCGAAAATTACAAACAATCCGATAGAAGTATTGAGAATGTTAAAATTTGGCATTACTTGTATATTGACCGGAACAATAAATTTACCGATAACTTCAGGAATTGTTGCAAGATTATTAATAAATGGTATTATTCCGAAGTCTTCTTTTTTTAAAACATCTTCGACAGTAATTAATCTCATAATGTAAGCGAATGAATTTATAGCTAACCAGAATATTATAAGAATTATACTGTTTGAGGTTGTTATTTTGTTTTTTTGGATAATGAATAGCCATATAAAATAAATAATGGGTAATAGCAAAGCTGTCTCTTTTGAAAGAACAGCCAGAAGCAAGAAAAGTAAATTCAGTATTAAAAATAATGTTCCTTTATTTTCATTGTATTTAATGAGCGATAAAAATGACAGGACAGCAAAGAGACAGAGCAATAAGTCTCCGCGAGAAGGCAACCATACTACTGTATGAACAAATAGCGGATGGACTGAATATATAATCGCAATAAATAAAGAAAGATTGTTGTTGTAATTTAATTTTTTGAATAGCAGAAAAATGAAATAACAGGTTAATATGTGAATTATGAGATTAGTAAAATGGTAAAAAGCGGGATTTGCACCACCCAGTATTGTATCCATCATATAAGACAGAGTTTGCAGAGGGCGATAAAATCCGAGATTGTATTCACTCAAAAATGAATTGTGAAAAAATATGTCATCAAGATTATCAATATTTGAAAGATTTATTAAATTATTTGAAATCAGATAGTCATCTTCAAATTTAGTAAAATCAAATGTTAATGTTTGGGAATAAATAATGGTAATTAATAAGATGATGATTATATAGCCATAGCGGGATAAATCAAAAGGCAATTGCTTTTGATTATTAGCAACTGCCTTTTCAGAAATTTCCTTTTTGATATTTTTTTTGTTTTGTTTCATACCTTAAGTAAGGTTTAATAAAACAAAATTATGCTCTTAATGAATTAATGTAAATATTCTTGACCATCGGACTGAAGCAATCTTATCGAACAATTTGGATAAGGGAAGATTTGTATCCCAAGACCAATAGACAATTATAGGAGTACCAACAACATTGTCATAAGGAATAAAACCCCAGTATCTGCTGTCGTCACTGTTATCACGATTATCGCCCATTCCAAAACAATAATCTCTTTGAACCTTATATTGATTAGAAATTTTGCCATCTATATAAATATTTTGTCCAAGTCTTGAAACTTCATGACCTTCTCTTTGAATGAATACGAACCATTCAAAATAGTTACTATTATCTAATTTAATAATGTCACCTTTTTTGGGTATTCTCAAAGGACCGTAGTTGTCGCCAGTGAAACCTCGTCCATAAGGAAAAGTCCTCATACTGTCATCATTCATTATAGGTCTGAGAAATTTGATATGCTCAGGAGTAGCTATTTCTTTTCCGTTTACGAAAACTTTTTTATTGACAATATGTAAAGTGTCTCCTGCAGTAGCGACACAACGTTTGAGAAAATACTGAAATTCTGATGCTTCAACTTCATCTCTGTTGCCTGGATAAATAAAAACAATTACATCTCCAACTTGTGGAGTTTTTACTCCGGGGAATTTGTAATAGGGTAGAGGTATGTTGAAGAATGGTACAACCTGAGGTGTCGATGGTCCATAAACAAATTTATTTACGAAAAGAAAATCTCCGGTCATAACCGTATTTTCCATTGAGCCAGTGGGGACTACGAAGCTGGCTATTGCTAAGCCATTGATAATCATAACCACGATTATGGCGCCTAAAATAGTTTTTATCCATGATATAGCTATTTCTGAGAAAGTTTCGGGCTTTTTCCTGCTTGCCTTTTTAGCTTTTCTCCAGTTGAGGTATTTTCTAATAATATTTGTGTCCTCAGTATTTAAATTTGTTTTTTCCGTTTTTCCCATTTTTTTTGATTATTTCTGATTTTGTTCAACAATTATTGTTAAGAGTAGAATTTGGTAATTTTATTTTTTATAAATAATTATTTATTCAATATTGATATTAATCTTCAATACTTAAAACAGCCAGGAAAGCTTCTTGTGGTATCTCAATTTTGCCAACCTGTTTCATTCTTTTTTTACCCGCTTTTTGTTTTTCGAGCAACTTTCTTTTTCTGGTAATATCGCCACCATAGCATTTTGCAGTAACATCTTTCCTGAGAGCTTTGACGTTAGTTCTTGATATAATTTTCGAACCAATGGCAGATTGTATGGCAACTTCATACATTTGTCTCGGAATAAGTTCTTTCAGCTTTGAGCAAAGTTTTCTGCCCCAATCAAATGACTTAGTGCGATGAATGATTGAAGAGAGTGCGTCAACCTTTTCTCCGTTTATTAAAATATCGAGTTTTACCAAATCTTCATTTCTATAATCTAAAAATTCGTAATCGAGAGAAGCATACCCACGGGATACAGACTTTAATTTGTCATAAAAATCGAATACAACCTCAGCAAGTGGTAACTCAAATTTAATATCAACCCTGTCTGGTGATAAATAGTTTTGGTTTTTCATAATACCTCTTCTATCAATGCAAAGTTTCATTATTGGACCAATATATTCGGGCGGTGTAAGAATTTCAGCTTTTATGAATGGTTCCTGGACAGTATGACCTGTTCCCCCTTCGGGCATTTGTGCCGGATTGTCAATATATGATTCTTCGCCTCTGTTATCAATTATTTTATATCTTACATTGGGGACTGTAGTAACAATGTTCTGGTCGAATTCCCTTTCGAGACGCTCCTGAACAA
>RCNQ01000334.1 GCA_003731675.1 Bacteroidetes/Chlorobi group bacterium ChocPot_Mid | reverse complement strand
TTGGAACAATGATTATTGCAAGTAGTTGCAGACCAATGGTTACTCCTCAACAATTAGAAGAGCTAAAGGAGTTGCGAGCAAAAGAGAAAAGTCTAACCGAACAAATTCAGGCACAAAAAGATGATCTCAGTAAAATCAAACCTGAAATCAGCTCACGAGAGTCAGAATTGAAAGATTGCACTGAAAAATCCGACTTTGTAAAACAAAAATTAGCACAATGGCCCAATATTTGGCCCGACTGGCCACCAGAACCACCTGCAGCACCAGTTGAACCTGAAAAGAAAAAGAAGAAATAATTGTGTAATTTTTGTAAAATTTAAAATTTAATAACAAAATACGGAGATGAAAATGAAAAAAATATTTAGTTTTATAATGTTAACAATGTTACTTGGGATTTTTGCAACAACAGCTTATTCACAATGCCCGAGCGACATTAAAGGAAACCCAAGCTGTCCTGACCATCAGTTGTATGAGGACCAGGCAGTAATCAGAATTCAGGATTTCAAGACAAAAATTGCAGGTTTGGAAGAACAACTACAAGCTTTAAAAGCAGATATGGCTGGTCTTGAAAAGAAACTTGAAACAACTAAAACATCAATCAAAGATTGTAACGATAATCTTTATGGTATGTTAGGTGCCACAATGGCAGATGTCAATGCATTCAGACAACAACTTGGTGTAATAGAAGGCAAATTGCGTGAAATGCAAAGACTACCAGATGATGTATTAGCCGACAGACAAGCTGATGTCTTTGCTTTGGAAGCAGAGTTAAATGAACTTAGGAAAAACAAGATTTCTATGTTAGCTGAATTCTATCCTAAAATAATTAAGTTAGCAAAGGAAATTAACCCTGGTTTATTGAGAGAGAAGAAGGTCAAAGAATATATCGTAAAATCATGGTTTGAAAACAGAGACTGTTTGTGGAATATCGCCGGCAATGTAGATATTTATGGTGACCCGTTGCAGTGGCCCAAAGTATGGCAGGCAAATACAAATATTATCAGGAATCCTGATTTGATTCATCCCGGGCAGGTTCTCAGCATACCACCAGCAGGTCCAAAATCACCTGAAGAATTGAAAGCTGAAAGAAAATACTGGCGAGAAAAAAGAGAAGCTCAGGAAACACAAACTCAAGGGACTCAAGGACAATAAGAAATGATATTCAAGATTTTTTATTGCTGATGAAAGTCAAGCCCCGCTGTATTTTTTTATATACGGGGCTTTTTTATTAATATGTATTTAGGATTATGTCTAAAAGACCATTATATATTGTTTTTATAGGATTAATTTTAATAATAGCGATGATAATGGTTTACCTTTACTTAAAATTTAATTATTACGAAAAGGAACTAAAGTCAAAGATAATTATACACAATCAGTTATTAAGCGAATATTTCGACAATTATTTAAAGCTTGATAGCATTGAATCCTCCCTGTTCGATAAATATGATTTTTATTATTTGTCAGATAATATTAAGTTGAAAAAAGATTTAAGGATAAATTACGAAAAGCATCTTGACTGGCTGAAAAATAGAATAAATAAAATCAGGTTATTGAATGATGAGATGAAGAGATTGATTATGAAAAATCAGGTTAATCAAATTTCATCTCAGGAATTAAAAGGGTTAATGATTCAAGATTCAAAATACGACTCAATTAAAAAGGAAAGAAGGAAAAAGTTCTATACTCACGAAGATTTAATGAATCTTTATGATGAAAAAGTTAAACAAACTAATGAGATTTTTAATCGCAAAGAAAAAAAATAGATATGGATTTACACGAGAAAAAATTTAAAATTGACAGTCCTGAATTAGTCGAAGTCTTGGCTTATGATAATGAATTGCTGAGTTTGATTGATAAAAAATTCCAGTCAGTCATTACTGTTCGTGGTAATACAGCCATAATAAGAGGTGAAGCCAGAGAAATACGTTCAGTCGAACTTGTTTTCAAGGAAATGTCTTATATTTTGAAAAGAAACGGAGAATTAAAAATTGATGATATTCACTCTATAATAGGAATAATTGAATCCGAAAAAGCAAGCGGAAAAGAAAATACAAAAATAATTGATAAGCAAAATATAATATATTATGGCTTAAAAGATACAATCAGAGCAAGAACACCAAAACAGCTGGATTATTATAAAAAAGTGCAAACAAATGATTTGGTGTTTGCAGTTGGACCAGCAGGAACCGGTAAAACTTTTCTCGCAGTTGCCATGGCTTTGGAATCGCTCAAAGAAAATCAGGTTAGCAAAATAATCATTTCACGCCCGGCAGTTGAGGCAGGTGAATCACTTGGATTTTTACCCGGTGATTTAACCGAAAAACTCGACCCTTATTTAAGACCTTTGACTGATGCTTTATATTATATGATTGGACCTGATAAACTGAAGTCTATGTTTGAAAAGAATATTATTGAAATTACACCTTTGGCTTATATGAGAGGAAGAACATTAAATAATGCTTTTATTATACTTGACGAAGCTCAAAATGCTACAATTACACAGATGAAAATGTTTCTGACAAGGATGGGAGCTAACAGTAAAGCAATTGTAACCGGAGATATAACGCAAATTGATTTAAAGGAAAAAGCAAATTCGGGATTAGTTGATGCTGTGCAAATATTGAAAAAGATTGAGGGAATTAAGTTTGTGTTCTTTACAAAAAATGATGTTGTCCGACACAAACTGGTAGCAAAAATAATCAATGCTTATGAAAGAAATGAAATAGTTGATAATTGATAATAGACTAATGTGGTATTATGCTTGAAATTTTTAAAATCGGATTTCTTAATGTTACAATCATTGATGTTATTGATATAGGATTGATTTCTATATTGGTTTTTTGGATTTATCGTGCTTTAAGAGGGACTGTTGCAGTGCAGATATTGTTCGGATTGATGGTTTTAATTGCTTTGCAGTTTATAACAGAAGCCATTAGTTTGAAAGCTATGAACTGGATACTTAGAACATTAACAGATATCTGGCTCCTCGCATTTATCATATTGTTTCAACCTGAGTTAAGAAGAGTATTGACAGTATTGACAAGAAGCAAAATTTTCAGAATGTTTGTCAAATCAAAAATTGTTCAGACAATTGACATCGTAGTTGACACAGCTATCTATTTTTCCGAGAAACACATTGGTGCATTGATAGTATTCACACGTTCGCAAAATGTTGAAATCACTGTTGATACAGGCATCCCATTGCAGGCAATGGTTTCACAGGAACTTTTAATTTCAATATTCAACACCAAATCTCCCTTGCACGATGGAGCAGTTGTAATAGAAAATCAAATTATAATTGCCGCAAGATGTGTCTTACCATTATCTACTGTTACAAAATACGGTAATAAAAACTTAGGGACAAGGCATCGTGCCGGGTTAGGACTTTCAGAACAATTAGATGTTGTCGTCTTGATTGTCTCTGAAGAAACAGGTGCAATTTCTATTGCTGACGGAGGAATTTTAGAATTAGACATAAAGAAGGAAAATCTTCATAAAGTACTGAATTCCAAACTGTCCGAAGTATCAAAGCAACAATTGTCATAGCAATCGAGGATTAATTTTTGATGGTTAAGTTAAATCAAGGGATAACTTTTAAAGAGCAAAATCTTTTTAGAGAAAAAAGACAACTTTTGGTAAAATCTCTTCGTAACAAAGGTATTACTGATGAAGAGCTATTAGCCGTCATGGAAGAACTGCCAAGAGAATTATTTGTTGACCCCCCATTCATTAACAGGGCTTATGATGATACAGCTTTACCAATAAAATGTATGCAGACAATTTCACAGCCATATACTGTCGCCTATATGACTGAATTGTTATGTGTTAAACCAAGTCATAAAGTACTCGAAATAGGTACAGGTAGTGGATACCAGGCGGCAATTTTATATCTTTTAGGAGCGAAAGTATATACGATAGAAAGAATACCTGAATTACTCAATAATGCAAAGGACATCTTTGAACAAATGGGATTCAAAATTAACTGCTTTTTGGGTGATGGTTCAATAGGTCTAAGCAAATTTGCACCTTTTGATTCAATTATTGTTACTGCAGCTGCTCCATCAATCCCAAACAGATTAATCGAACAGCTAAAAATTGGAGGACGGCTTGTAATTCCAATAGGTAGTAAGTCTTATCAGACAATGAACCTTATTATTAAACATACTGATAATAATTACCAGTTAATTGAAAAAGATACCTTCAAATTTGTTCCACTTATTGGAGATAACGGTTGGAATGCAGAAAATTGATGTTTTTTATTATTATTCCTTAATATTAATCACTGTATTATCATTCCGAATATTTTTTTACTAAAATTATTTTGTATTACAAAAAACATCATTATATTTGTATATGAGTATATGCTCATATTGTTAAAAAGTTTTAGAGAATGGATATGAAAAAGACCAAAGAAGATATGCAGGCAGAGATTTTATCTGCACTTTGTCATCCGAACAGGATTAAAATAATTAAATCCTTGCGTAAAGATATTTTATGCAATTGTGAGTTAATGCCATTGCTCCGACTGGAGCAATCAAATCTATCAAGGCACTTGAAAATGTTGGAAAATGCAGGAATTCTGATATCCTGGAAAGAAGGATTAAGAGTAAATTACAAGATTAGCGACAAAAGGATTTTTGACCTTTTAGACATTGCAGAAAGAATTGTAAGCAAAAAAATAGAAGAATTTATGCAAATAATGGAAAATTATACAGAAAAATTTATGGTTGTGAGATGAAAATAGATGGAGCCACCTTCGAGGTGGACTCCAGCTAATTAAAAAAAAGCTTGCTTTTATCGTTAATTTTTCTTAAATTTTATAAATATTAAGATCATAATAATATTTTATAAAAAAAACAGGGTTTTAGAATGAAAACAAAATTTTTCTTCTATCTGGCTTTATTAGTCGGATTTGTTCTATTCAACAGCCTGTCCTTTTCACAAGAAAAGTCAAAGGGTCATAACACAGCACCAGTTCCAGGTGCAAGACTTACAATTGAATTCAAAGGAAAAACTGCATATTGCACAACAAATGAAAAAGGTGAATTTGCTATTTATTTACCTGATACTTCTAAAACTTTTATCGAAGCTAAAGAACATAAAGCAATTTTGACAGTTGACTTACCAAATAATTTCAAAGAAACCGCTGATAATAAAAACACTAAACTATATGTTGAAACAATCCGACGCCCCCTATTATGAGTTCACCCTCTTATATGATAAAAGTAAAAATCAATTATTAATCAAACCAAATACTAATATTCAACAGCGTGAAAGCAAAATAAAGTTACAAAAGGGTGTTAACAGAGAGAAAGGCGATGCTTCAAAAGTTGGAGATAAATATATGGGGCAAGTTGCCCATTTTTAAATAAATAATGTAAAACTAACTTTAAAGGAGGTTTATATGAAAACCAAAAATATCTTCCTATTCCTATTTTTCATGTTTTCACTAGCTACTACAAACCCATTAAATGCCCAATGGACTCAAGTCAATAACGGCTTGCCGAACAATGTAG
>RCNQ01000065.1 GCA_003731675.1 Bacteroidetes/Chlorobi group bacterium ChocPot_Mid | reverse complement strand
TCTACAGAAAACACTAGTGAAAAACTAAGCAGGGTAATTGAAATTCTTAACAAATCAAAAAATGGAGCATCAATTATCTACTGCGGTTCAAGAAAAAGAGTCGAATCCTTTACGGAAGAATTAATGAAATCAAGCTTCAAAGTAACATCATATCATGCAGGTTTAGCCGATAAATTCCGGAAATATGCCCAGGAAAAATTTATAAATGGTGAGACTAATATTATTGTAGCTACAAATGCTTTCGGAATGGGAATTGACAGAGCTGATGTTCGCAATGTTATACATTTGGATTTGCCCTCAAGCATAGAATCATATTATCAGGAAGCAGGTCGTGCTGGAAGAGATGGTCTGCCGTCAAATTGCGTTTTGCTATATCATCCAGCAGACCGAAAATTGCAGGAATTCTTCATTAATTCCAGTTTCCCATCTTTTCAGAACATTGATTCTATCTACAATTATCTGTTCGACCTGAATTCAACATCTACTGGTTCCAAAAGTTACGATTCGATATTCCTTAGTGACTCCGAAATCGGAAATGCCTTGAATCTTCCTTCTCTGACAGTAAGTTCTGTTATTAAACTACTCGAAAGAGAGAAAATTCTGAAACGAGGTTCTACTCATGGTTTGGCTTCTTTACAGATTACAACTTCTGAAGAAAGAATTATTGAATACTATGAAAATGTGGACAGCCGAAAGAAAAAAGTTTTAGAAGCTTTATTAAGAGGAATAAGTTCAGAAGTTTTTTCAAAACCAGTGCAGTTCGATATTCAGCATTTTATGAAAAAATATGACATTGACTTTGATGAGTTGCAAGACACCATAAGAGCTTTTGAATTTGCAGACTTGATAAATTTTCATTTCCCTGGTTTTACTAATGGTATTACTTTGCTTGCAGAAAGAATGAAATGCGAAGATTTACCTTTGGATTTCGAAGCTATGAAAGCAAGAAAACAAAATGCTGTTAAAAAATTAAATATTATGCAACATTATGCTGAAACAGACGAATGTAAAAGGAATTTTATCCTTAATTATTTTCGGGATAACGAATTTTCTGGTATTTGTGGTAAATGTAGCTCATGTCTGAATCTATTCCCAAAAGATAGGGTCATATCATCAAAGCAAAAATTTTTACAAACAAAAGTTTTCGAAGCTGTTTATGAGTTGGATGGTAATTTTGGAAAAACAACTATCTGCAATTATCTTAAAGGTATTGTTGATAAGCAGGTTAAAAAATATGATTTGTTTAAAGCACAATTTTTTGGAACTTGCAGTGAGTACTCATTTGAGGAAATTAAACAGTGTATTGAGCAGGAAATCTATAAAGGCAATTTGTTGTCTTCAGGCGAACTTTATCCCGTTATAACTACATCTGATGAAATAACATTTAAGCTTAGGGGTATTAAGAAAATAAATTTCAACCGAAAAGAAATAAATCCTGATGACCATCTCTTGCACAAACTTAAAGAAATACGCTCAAAATTAGCAGAAAAAAATCATGTTGTTGAACGTGCCATTATATCTGACCTAACCTTAAGAAAAATTGCAATCGAGAAACCAGATGACTTATCTAAGATGCAAAATATCTCAGGGATTGGTAAAGTATTTATGCAAAATTTTGCAATGCACTTTATCAATGAAATCAAAAATATCAATAAAAATATTTATGATGACAAAAAAACTGAACTAACAAAAGAGCAAAAACGAATTATTGATTATTCTCAAAATGGACTTTCTCTTGAAGATATTTCAAAGAAAATGAAAATACCTGATGTTGATATTGCACGACAAATTCAACTAATTATAGAATCAGATTTTAAAATTAATTTAAGTCATTTAATAAATAAGACTACTCTTTCAGAAGTTGCAAAATATGTCGAAAGAAAAAATAATATAACTCTTCGTGAACTGCAATCAAAAATTTCAGTCGGGACTGGTTTTGCACACCTGAGAATTCACCTTGCACTCGCCAGAAAACAATTAGGAATTAAATAAAAATTATCTTTAAAAACCTAATTGGAATAAAAGTTGCTAACATATCAAAATATGTTAAATAATAATTAATAGGATGTTTTGAATGCCTGAATCTGATTTATTCAAGGAAATTATAGCTTTGCAGACTGAACAAAAAAATCCAAAGTCTGCCGATATTGATTTAGCAACTACCAAGGAAATACTGGAAATAATTAATTCCGAAGATATGTTTGTCGCAAAAGCAGTTCAAAAAGAACTGCCTAACATTGAGCGGGCTGTTGATATAATTGCAGAAGCTTTTAAATCAGGAGGAAGATTATTCTATGTGGGAGCAGGAACAAGTGGAAGATTAGGTATCCTTGATGCCGCTGAATGTCCACCTACTTTTGGTGTAAATCCAGAAATGGTTCAAGGGATAATAGCAGGTGGGAGAGATGCAGTGTTTCAAGCTCAGGAAGGAGCCGAAGACAATCACGAAAACGGAGCAAAAGAAATAATAATAAGAAATATCAATCCACCTGATGTTGTTTGTGGAATAGCGGCATCTGGAAGAACACCATTCGTTAAAGGTGCAATGGAAGAAACAATAAAAAAGGGATGTAAAACAATTTTTTTATCAACAGTAACGCATCAGAAAGTCGAAGAGTTGGGTGTGATTGCAGACGTGGTTATATGTCCAAATGTCGGTCCTGAAGTACTTGCAGGTTCAACAAGGATGAAATCAGGCACAGCTCAAAAAATGGTCTTGAATATGCTCACGACTGCTTCAATGATTAAATTGGGGAAAACTTATGGCAATGTCATGGTTGACCTTCAACTGACAAACGCAAAATTAAAAGAACGAGCCAAAAAAATCATCATGTCAATAACTGGTATTAATTATGATGATGCAGAACAGTATCTTAATGAAAGTGAGGGACATGTAAAAACTGCAATTGTAATGATTAAAGCTGGAGTTAAAAAAGAAGAAGCTCAAAAAATGCTTAAAAATGCAGATGGATTTGTCAGAAAAGCATTGAAAATAAAGGGGATAGTATAAACCCACCAAATCAAATACGCTAAGATTTTAAAAAAAATTAATATTTTTTTGAGACGATTTATCAATTTTTGTGTCTTTATTAATAGAAAGTTAGACAAAACTAAAAAAATAATTAGTATATAATAATAATGACACATTTTTAATAACTATAAATAGGTTTCTTATGGGAATATTTTACAAATATTTTAATAAAATCCGATTATTTTTAGGGGGTGCATTTTTAGTAGCTTTAACAGTTTCCGCACTTTCTTATTCATCGGGTATTACGGGAGTTACAGGACCTTCTCAGGGTTGTACATGCCATGGTTCTGCAAATAGCAATACAAGTGTAAACATAAGCAGTCAAAGTGGAAATTTTACAGTCAATCCAAACACAACAGCTAACTTTACATTGACTGTCGCAAATTCTTCACAATCCGCAGCAGGAACAAATATTGCAGTAAAAACATCTTCTTCCGGTTCTACAAATGCAGGGAGCTTAGCTCCTGGTTCAGGTTCGGGACTTCAATCATCAAATGGAGAATTAACACATTCTTCACCAAAAGATCTAACATCCGGACAAACCACTTTTGATTTTTCTTGGACAGCACCATCAACACCTGGTATTTATTATCTAAGAGCTGTTGGGAATGCAGTGAATAAAAACAGTCAAAGTTCTGGTGATGTATGGAATTTTGCAACAACACAGCAAATTACCGTTCCAGGTATTTCTGTTTTAACAGCCAATGGTGGAGAAAACCTTTGTCCTGGTGCTTCTTACAATATTACTTGGTCATCTGTTGGGGTTACCAATGTTAAAATTGAGTTATCTTCAAATGGGGGTTCTGATTTTTCAACAACATTGATTGCTAATACAAATGCTTCTACTGGTTCTTGGACTTGGAATATACCCTCGGACTTAACACCGGGTAATCAATACAAAATCAGAATTACCGATATTACCGATAATAACAGATATGATATTAGTGATGCAAATTTCACAATATCTGCACCAACAATTATTAATACTCACCCTGTTTCACAAAATGTCTGTTCTAAGCAAAATATTCAGTTTACTGTTGTTGCAACGGGAGGTAATCTTACATACCAATGGAGAAAGAATGGCAGTAATTTAAGTGGAAAAACTTCTTCAACTCTTGCCATTAATAATGTTCAAACTTCTGATGCAGGGAGTTATGATTGTGTTGTTACTGGTTCTTGTGGAAATCCACAAACATCACAAGCCGCAAATTTATCGGTCACGGAATCGCCGGGTATAAGTACCCATCCTTCATCCCAAACTAAATGTCCTGGCGAAAATGTCACTTTCACAGTAACTGCTTCTGGAGATAATATTTCTTATCAATGGAGAAAAAACGGCAATGACATTAGCGGAGCGAATACAAATACATTAACCCTTAATGCTATTTCACAATCGGATGCAGGGAATTATTCTGTCTTGGTCAGTGGCACCTGCAATCCCCCTGTTATTAGTAATAATGCAACTTTAACTGTCAATTCACCTCCAACTATATCTTCTCAACCACAAAATCAGACTACCTGTGAAGGTGCTTCTATAAATTTTACTGTTATAGCATCAGGTTCTGATTTGACATTTCAATGGAGAAAGAATACAGTCAATATAAATAATGCTAATAGTTCATTATTAATTATTGATTCTGTATCAAAATCAGATGAAGGAGAATATGATGTTATTGTTTTTGGAGCTTGTAACACACAAACATTAAGCAATAAAGTTACTCTGTCGGTCAAAACAAAACCTGTTATTTCCGTCCAGCCCCAAGACCAAACAGTGAGTGTAGGGAAAAATATTAGTTTCTCAGTTTCTGCAACTGAATCTATTACCAGTTACCAATGGAGAAAAAACGAACAAAATATTAATGGTGCTGTCACTAATATATTAACATTACAAAATGTCTCTGTAACCGATTCAGGTAAATATGATTGTGTAATTAAAAATTCTTGTGGAGAAAGTGTTTCACGACAAGCTAAACTTATAGTTACAGAAAATAAACTTGGACCTTCAATCGCATTGCTCCAAAAAAATGTTCAATTCGGAACAATCGCTTTGGGAGATTCTAAGGATACTACTATGATTGGTATAATCAGAAATTCTGGTGATGAAACTCTTGTAATAGATAAAATTCTAATCTCAGGAAAAGATAAAGATGATTTCATAGTATCTTCGGGAGGTGATAATATTACCTTACAACCAGAACAGACCAAAGAATTAAATATATCATTTATCCCAAAGTCTGGTGGTAATAAAACTGCTTTTATTACATTTGAATCTAATTCGGTAAATAATGATAGTATCGCTTTAAATGGATTTTCTGCAATTTATGATTTAAAAATATCATCAAACATATTGGATTTTGGTGAAGTAGAATTAGGAAACAAAGCATATAAAGAGTTATTAGTTACAAACAATAGTAATATTAATGTTGAATTCGTTCAGATTAAATTGACTGGTGCTAATTCATCAGAGTTTAAGACAGAAGATGTCAATATTCCTTTTATATTAAATGCTGAAGGTGGTAATAAAACAATAAAAATTGCTTTTGAACCTAACTTCACAGGTCAGGCAACTGCACAATTGGAACTTATTAATAATTCAAATTCAAATCCATTAATTTCACTTCAAGCTAATGCGATAATGTCTGATATAGAAGAATTATTAAGGTTTTCAAAAAATATTGTTTATCCAAATCCCTCAGCAGGTAATGTAATAATAAATATTGATAGTGAATTTTCAAAGATTGATATTATTAATAATCTTGGAAATTCAATAAAAACATTTAGCAGGCAGGATTACAATTTTAATATTAAAGGAATTCAATGGGATGGACTTGATAATTATGGTTATCCTGTTGAAAATGGATATTATATTATTATTGTTTCCAATTCAGATGAAGTTACATCAATGCAATTAATTATTGCCCGATAATTGAGTGAGTTAGGAAATTTTGGGGTAGAAAAAATTCTACCCCAAATTATTTATTTTCTGTTGTTTCCGTTATTTTTTTGATTAATCAGCGATTGAACAGGAGCTAATCCTAAAGCACTTCCTTCATGAATAGCTTTTAGTACAGCTCCACCTCCGGTGAATATATAATACTGTGGACTATCCAAAGCAACAATATACAGACCTGGTAACAATCTTTTAAGCTCTTGCATGGTATCTCCACCTCCATAAAGCTTGACTGCATTTCTGTTTTGGTCAATTGTTTCGTCAAGTGCTATAGTTCCTTCATTGAAGTGAGGGACATATCCCATGACAGCATTAACAAAAATAGTTGTTGCTTTTGAGAAGATTTCTTTAATCATTTCATCTTTGAATGATTCTTTCGCAACATCAAGGACATAATTCAAGGAATCCCCTGATTTCAAATCAGATACTTTATGAGTTCTGTATTGTCCTTCAATTCTGCCTTCCATAGTGTCAGATTCAATGATATAAGGTAGTTCAATCAATTTTCCTGGAAATGCTTTAGAATATTCCACAAATTCCTTGGCATACTTCAAATCATCATCGCCAATACCTTTGATGCTTATTCCATATTTAGCTGCAAGATAGGCATTATACATTACTCCACCTAAAACAAGAAAATCAGCTTTCTGGATTAAAGTATAAAGCGACTCAATTTTAGTATCAAATTTTGACCCAGCGACAACTGCAATAAAAGGTCTTTCAGGTTCATAAATCCTACCAAGATTAATCAATTCCTTTTGCATCAAAAAACCAGCATACGACGGGAGATATTTTGAGACACCAACAGTTGAAGCATGAGGTTGCCACGAACCAAAAGCATCATTGACATAAATATCAGCAAGCCCTGCAAGTTGATTGGCAAACCTGTCCTTTGTTTCATCATCACCTTCTTCACCGAAGAACCATCTTGTATTTGGCATATAAATCCCATCAATAGTATGGTCATTCAAATCACGAATTAAATGATTTACAGAAGTTTCAATGCCAAGATATCCAAAGGTACCATGTGGGAAAAATTCAGGTATCTTCAAAGTAATATGTAACTTATTTTGCAAATAATTCACTATTGGTTCAACTGAAGTATCGTAAGAAATGTTGATATTTCCAGTCTTTTTATCCTTTGGCCTTCCAACATGAGTCATGAGGATTATTTTCCCACCTTTAGCATTGATATAATACAAAGTTCCCAATGTCGCATCAATTCTGTATGGGTCATGAATTATACCCTTTTTCACTACATTGTGGTCAACTCTGACAAGAACTACCTTGTTTTTAAGGTCTGCGTCCTGAATTAAAGGAATATTTAAATCTCGAATTTCCATAAAAAACCTTTCTATTTATATTCAAATTTTAAATTTTAAAAGTAAAATCTTATAAATATACTAAAAATTAATAAAATAAGATTAAATTTATTATCAAATTTTATAAGATTTTTATTGATATTAATTGCATACATAAACAAATAAACATAATTTTGTAGTTTAATTTTATTTTAAATTATATTTGAATAGGAGAAAACAATGGCATATATTCCGAATACGGATGATGAACGTAAATTGATGTTAGAAAAAATCGGTGTAAAATCATTTGAAGAATTGATAAAAAATATACCTGAGCAAATAAGATTAAAAGGAAATTTAAATTTACCTGACCCTATGTCTGAATATGAAGTAATGAAACATATTCGGGGATTATCACAGAAAAACGTAAATGCAAGTACCCATATATCTTTTTTAGGTGGAGGTGCTTACGACCATTTTATTCCTTCAATCGTTTTTAGCGTATTGGAGAAACCAGAATTTAAAACAGCATACACGCCGTATCAGGCAGAAGTATCTCAAGGTACTTTGCAAGCTATGTATGAGTTCCAGTCAATGATTTGTGCTTTAACTGGTATGGATGTATCCAATGCTTCAATGTATGACGGTGCTTCTGCACTTGCTGAAGCTTGCCTAATGTCTCACGCCCACAACAGAAAAACTGAATTTCTCATCGCAGGCACATTGAACCCTCATTACAGAAAAGTTCTTCAGACAACTTGCAGAGGAAGAAAAATTACTTTCAAAGAATGCATATCTGATGATGGTACTTGCGATTTAGAATTATTAAAAAGTTCAATTTCAGATAGTATTTCAGGGGTAATAGTACAGCATCCTAATGCTTACGGTAATCTTGAAGATGTTGTAGAGATTGAGAAAATTACACATTCAAAGGACATAATGTTTATTGTTTCTTTCGACCCGATTTCACTTGGAATATTAAAAACTCCGGGTGAATACAATGCTGACATAGCTGTTGCAGAAGGACAATCTTTGGGAATCCCCTTGAATTATGGCGGTCCATATCTTGGATTGTTTACTTCAAAGCAAAAATTCGTCAGAAAAATACCCGGTAGATTGTCTGGTGTAACAAAAGATGTTGATGGCAATCGTGGTTATGTTCTGACTTTACAAACAAGAGAACAGCAAATCAAAAGAGAAAAGGCAACTTCAAATATTTGTACAAATCAAGGTCTGTTCATGCTTGCGGCAACTGTCTATATGTCAACCATGGGTAAACAAGGTATCAAAGAAGTCGCTGAACAAACTTTTCATAAGTCGCATTATTTAGCTAAAGCAATCCAAAATGTACAGGGATTTTCATTAATTAACGACAAACCATTTTTCCGTGAATTTTTAGTTAATACACCAACCGAACCATCAGTAATACTGAAAAAAGGTGAAGAACAAGGATTTTTGGCTGGTATCGACACTAATCGCTTTCCTGAATGTAAAAAAGGATTACTCGTTGCTGTTACTGAGAAAAGGACTAAAGAAGAGATGG
>RCNQ01000333.1 GCA_003731675.1 Bacteroidetes/Chlorobi group bacterium ChocPot_Mid | reverse complement strand
GCTTAAAAGGTGGTAGCTATGAATTTGCAGGTGAACCACAAACAGAACAGGAAGAAGAAGAAGGTTCAATCAGAGTGAGAGTTACTGCAGAATTAACTGGTTCTTTGGACAGAGGAAGTGAAAGAATTGATGGTGTTGTTCCGATAGAACTACAGGTAATTGCGACCAATCCATTCAACGGTAAGGTGTCAGATGTAAAAAAGGAAACAATAACTGTACCTATAAAGATAACTATTGATAAAAGAGGTGGAAGAAGACCAGGAGGTCCTGCACCAGCTCCGCCAAGCGGAGGCGGACAACCACCGAAAAGATAAAAATTAAAAAATAAATTAATAATTTGATAATTAATGTAAAAATAAAGTGAATGTGAGTGAAATATGAAGAAATTAATTTATGCGGCTTTAATAATTGTTTTATTATTCAGTTTGGACTCTCAGGTTCAATCACAGGAACCTGGAAAAACAGAAATGAAACAACTTTTGAAAAAGTTCAGGAATTATCGCTTTGGCTCTGTAGCGTTATACCAGATTACTAACATAGTTGAAATAAGAAAGGCAATTGAGGCAAAGACTCAGGCAAGTTCAGGTGTAGTTCAAGTAAGTGATGATGCGATAAAAGGAATTGATAAAAATCTTCTGGATATTGTTCTGCAAAATGTAAAAACAGGAAATTCTCTTGATGAAACTGCTAAAGAACTGATAAATGACAATATACCTTTTAAGCAAGATGAACTTAATAAAGCTTATGCTTATTATCAATCAAAGGAAAGTATTGGTGCCGGAGAAAAAATTGAAAATATTTTTGTTCTTACCAGTAAACCGACAAAAGGTGAAATCCCCAAGACAATTATTGGTATGATTACTTCAACTGATATGTCTGATAAACTGGAACAGAATCTAAAAAATGTTAATGCTTCTAATATTTATATTTATGATGAGTTAAAGGAATTTAAGTTGGATTCAACTTATTCTGCATCAAATATGTATGACCTTGTGTTGAATTCATTCATTCAGCAGAACATTAGGAACAGGACACTCGAGATGCAGGGAATTGGAAAACCTGGATTTTATGCAAAAAGGATTTTTGGTGTAACAAGTTCCTTAGCATCTAACGAATCTGATTTGAGTGATTATGATATTCAATCATATTTGAGAATAAGCGACGAGCAACCAGAGTTAATGGGTCTGAAGCAACATGAATTGATATTAAGTCCTGATTTGATTAGCTGGAAGATGTATGACAAACCTGCTTATTGGGATGGAAATGCTATGGTTGTAGATTCTTTTGGGAATTCAAATTTGACACTGCCTTATTTGGGATTTGAATTAAAATATGGATTAGATGATATTAACTATCAATCATTCTGGAGCGAGAGATTGTCTGCAATGGCATTATGGAAGAGTATGAAACTTGGATTTGTGCTTCCAACATCGGGCTGGGCAAATTTAGCTAAAGATTTATTTGACCAGAGAAGAAACCTGACATATTCGAATCTTGGTGTTGCTGGTGAATTTGATTTTCCAGTAAAAGTAATCCCAAAAAGCGGATTATTTAAATTTGGTTTCAGCTATGTCTTCGGAGATGCACAGGTAGCAGAATATAAAAACAGGAAGTTGGATACAAATTATGTATATGCAGATGGGGATAATGATTATCTCATACGCTACCATGCAAATTTGATGTACACATTTGCAATCAAGATAGATGAAGATTATAAAATCAGATTTGGTGTTGGCGGAACAGTTTACAACCTCGAAAGATGGTATAATGATGTAAGAGTTAACAACGAAACTGGTAAAAAGGAATTACATTTCAGGAATTTTAACAGTGAAACAATAGGTGGATTAACAGGAAGAGTAGAATTTATTGTAACTAACGTAACAACTCCGTATGGTGCAACATTGCAATACTTTGACGGTGCATTGAGCGGGAACATTTGGATGCAGATACCAATAGTAAAGAATGCAGTAGCCCTAAGGTTAGATGCAAAAGGATTTGCTCCGTTGTTCAGAGATGAACATAGCTGGGAAGTTGGCGGTATATTCACTCCGATGATGCGTTTGGTTGTTAATTTTTAATTAAATGAAGATAATGATAAAAATAAAAGGTGTAGTAATTATGAGAAAAGTTGTAACTTTATTTTTCCTCTTGGCATTTTGTCTGAGTATCACTCAATTACAGGGGCAGGAAGTCAGCAGAAAAGCATTGGTTGATTCAATCAAAGCGATTGATTCAGAAGTACAGAAGTATTTTCCAAGATGGAAAATTTGCGAAACAGATTTACAGATTCAAATTTATAAGACATTTCAGTTGCTCGGATATCCCGAAAAAGATTTGGATATGACTCAAATTGAAGTATTAGCCATTCCCAAGACAGTTGAAAATCAATATGACCCTTATGAAATTCTGATAATTAGTTGCGGGAGAGCTTCAATGAATACTTCAGAATTAGAAGCCAATTTTGGAATTCTTCTTGATTTTATCACAGGTGCAGAGTCTTATTTAGACCCTAATAATCCTCCGTCTTACCCAAAAAGGGACTATTGCTTTGTGGAAATTCCACCGAATATACCAGTTTCGGAGAACCAAGCAGCTGCAATTATGAATTATTTGGAGCCATCGAATGTATTGCATTCAATAACGATATCGCTTTTTGAGCAAACATTGAAAATCGGTGATAGTGGTTTCTGGTTAAAATCATTTTTTGGTGACGATGAAATAGGTTATCATTACTGGTCATCGGGAGAAGCTAAAATTATCATAAAAAGGCCTCTTTATGTAAATAAGGACAGCAAAACATCTAATAGAATTCCAAATCTGATTAATGCTTATTTAGGTGGTGGTTACAGGGTAACCTCTGGATTAGCCAACAAAGACGGTTTATTTGAGTTTTTACCAGACAGATTATTGAATGGTTCAGTCAATGGCAAAATTATAGCTGGCTTTGATTTCCATTTACCAATGTATCCCCAGGGAGGTATTCATTTCAATTATGAACCACCTATCAACAGACAAAGTGAGTTGACTGTAGATATTAAAAATTTTGGACAATATGCAGTTCCGCAAGTTGATGGCATTCCGACTGTGTCACCTGTAAGAGATGGTGTCCACAGCGAAGACAATATCGAAGGTATCGTACCTGTTTTACATAGTACCGGACAAGTTACGTTGTTTTATAACTGGTGGTTGGATAAGTACAATCCGGAAAATTATTTTAGATTCGATATTGGTATAAGCTATTCAGAGGTACAGGAATATGCTTATTTTAAAATTAACGCCGATGACCCACAGGGAAGAAAGGTCGGACAATATCTTACAACAAGAGATATA
>RCNQ01000064.1 GCA_003731675.1 Bacteroidetes/Chlorobi group bacterium ChocPot_Mid | reverse complement strand
CTCCTTAGAAAATTTCTCTTTCGAATTCACATAGGACTGCGAAGCAGGGTCCTCACCTACAAGCAAAACAGCTAAACCAGGTTGAATTCCTCTTTCCTCAATCAACTTTTTTGTCTTTACTTTCAGCTCTTCCTTTATTTCAGCAGAAATAACCTTACCATCAATAATAAACGCCATAAAATCCCTTAATTATTTAACACTAAAAATTATAAATTAAACCACCAGTAAAAATATTCAATTTACTGATATTAAAATCAACAAAAACCGTCACAGGACCAATGTCCCTCGAAATACCAATGTTCCAAACAATTGCTTTATCGCTTAACTTAGTTATGGCTGTCTGCGGATTTTGGTCACCCGGATGGTCATACATAGTATCATCGGTATCTCCCTTTTTCGTTGGCTTAAAGTTCGGTGTATCAGTATCAGTTTCATAGTAATATTTATCTATCAAACCCAACTGCCATTGCATCTCAATTGGTAAATAATATTTATATTCAGATTCAATACTAATTAAAGAGTAAGACAAACCAGTATATACATCACAAATATCCTGAAAATACTTACTTGCATGTATATTGAAATTCCACATAGTTGCATTTGCTTTGAGAGTTGTATTTGTAACACCTATCTTATTCTCCAAAGAAGTACCCTGATAACCAATCTGTATAGCCATATCAAAGTATCTGTTCTGCGGTTCGTCTCCGTTATTGAAATATTGCGAAATACTATGCTTAATCCCGACACCCCAGAAAGCAAACTTCCCGATTGTAGAATCCATCTTCACTGGTGGTATAAATCTCAGCAACAATTCAGTCCCAAAAAGGGAACCAATCTCCACTTGCGGTACCATTGCAAAAATATAATTCAGATTTCCTCCCTCAGGCAAATTGAAAAAATCAGGAAAAGAACCAAGAATACTATTTAAAGTATCTTGAACACCTGGCGGAAGATAATCATATACTTTTGTCTTCCCAAGAATAGGTAGTTCTATCTCCATATTACGCAACAATTTCTTTAATGTATCTGGTGGTAAATTAAAAGAAACCTTTCCACTACCTAATGAAGTTGGAGCCCTCTGCGGTACTTTAATGCTGCCATTTTTTAATCCGTCAAACAAAATACCTTTTAATGCAGTATAAATTAATCCAGCAGTATCTTTTATCGTAAATGACCAGTCTAATGGATTAATACTCCCATATTTCAATAACTTTTCAGTTGTTATACTGTCATTCGGTAATTGAGGAGAATACCATTTCTTGCCATCTGGCACTACTCCATACATACCATGGATACCAACCCGAAAATACGGCTTATCAACCTTTGAAGGTACAAATGCCTTATTATAAAATCTCGAATTCGAAGTAACATTTATAACTTCAACAGTCGGTTGCAAAAAAGGAAGACCATTGAGTTCAAATATATCCTTTCCAAGCATCCTTGCCATATTAATTGTAGATGGATTTGGCTCTATCTCAGGCAATGTCCTGCCTTGGGAATACGAATTAGCCACATTTAATATCAAAACCGCTGTAATCAAAAATATTATTCTCTTCATCTTCACTCCATATTTTACTTAATTAATTTCTTTCTGACAATCATAAAAACAGGTATTGCTACAACAAACATTATAAAGGAAAACATGATAAATACTGATGAATCTTTTAATAATACATTAAAAAAGGACTCATCACCCGGTATTAGTAAAGTCCAAAACATCCAAACTATAAGCAAGGATATAAAAAATGCCAATATCCACGAAATAATACTTTTTACCATAAATACTCATTTTAAATGCTAAATAAAATACGAAAATACAGAAAATTCAGTGTTTGAAGAAATATTTAATTTACAAGTATCCTGACCCTGTCCTTACCAAATATCTCAACAATCAAATTCACCACATTTGCTTCCAAAGATATATTCACATCATCAGCCACATAATACTTCTTCAATCCGTTCTTCTTATCTGTAATATGAAAACACAATGAATTCTTTGCATCAGGCGAATTACATAACTTATATAATTCCGTTACCTGACTCAAATGCGTATCTTCCAGGTCCATCCAGATATTATATCCTTTACCAAAAGATTCAGCGGCTTTTTCAATTGATAAAAGTTCATCAACATTAATATTTATATTATCTCCACGAAATTCTACCTTGCCAACAATCATTACGACTGTATCCGTTTTTAAATACATCCCGTAAGCATTATAAATCTTGCTCCAAAGCACGCACTCAGCTTTACCTGTGAAATCCTCAATTGTAACCACTGCATACTGCTGTTCCCTCTTGTCATATTTAATCTTAAAGTCAGTAATAATCCCGCATGCTCTTATAATTGCTCCTGCATTTACATCCTCTTGCTTTGTACCTAAATTGAAGTTCGATAAAGAATCAATATAAGGTCTATACCTGTCCAAAGGGTGTCCGCTTATGTAAAATCCCAAAAATTCCTTCTCTTTTTCTAAAGTCTCCTTGTCAGTCCAATATCTTGCTTCTACAAGTTTTGGTTCTGTAACAACATGCTTGACTCCCGCACCGAACAAGCTATCCATACTCATGCTTTTAGAATCACTGAAAGAACGTGCATAGTCCAATGCTATTTCAACCGATGCAAATAGCTCAGCCCTCGTCCCTGCCTTCAATGAATCAAAAGCTCCTGCGCAAATCAATGCTTCAAAAGCTTTCTTGTTTGCTACCCTTGTATCAATTCTCGACGCAAAGTCAAACAATGATTTAAACGGCTTGTCTTGTCTTGCTCTGACTATCATATCAACTGCTCCCGCACCTACATTTTTAATTGCCGCCAAACCAAAAAATATCTTATTACCTAAAGCTCTGAATGTTGCTTCTGACTGATTTATATCAGGTG
This sequence comes from Bacteroidetes/Chlorobi group bacterium ChocPot_Mid, assembly GCA_003731675.1. Taxonomy (GTDB): domain Bacteria; phylum Bacteroidota; class Ignavibacteria; order Kapaibacteriales; family UBA2268; genus ChocPot-Mid. The sequence goes on along the minus strand of RCNQ01000064.1, from coordinate 11,057 downwards.
CTGAAACTTCAATCCCAAATTTTTTTGCTTCATCAATCAATGCCACTATTTTTTCCTGGTCATTGATTTCTGCAGACATATTCGCCGCTAAAAATTCTGCAGGATAATATCGCTTCAACCATGCAGTCTGAAAAGCAAGATATGAATAAGCTAATGAATGTGATTTATTAAATCCATACTGAGCAAATTTATGTATCAACTCCCAGATTTCCTCAGCAAGTTCATGCCCGATACCGTTGGATTCTGCACCCTTAATAAACTTTACTTTTTGGTCATCCATTATCTTGATGTCTTTCTTCCCGATTGCTTTCCTTAAAATGTCTGCTCCTCCAAGAGAAAATCCTGCAATATCCCTTGCCAACTGCATAACCTGCTCCTGATATACAATCACACCATAAGTCTTCTTCAAGGACTTTTCCATAATCGGGTGTAAATACTGAATCGGCATTGTCCCGTTTTTCCTGGCTATAAACTCAGGTATATGACTCATTGGTCCCGGTCGGTAAAGGGCATTCATAGCCGTTAACTCTTCAAGATTTTTTGGCTTCAATTGTGTTAGATAATCCTGCATTCCAGGCGATTCAAACTGAAATACTGCAAGAGTCAAACCCCTGCCAATCAACTCATAAACTTTCTGGTCGTCAAAATCAATGCTGTCTATGTCAATTTTTAAACCATGATTCTTTTCAATCATTTCCAAAGTATTATCTATTATTGACAAAGTCCGCAATCCGAGAAAATCCATCTTAAGCAATCCCGCACTTTCCAACTCCTTCATACTGTACTGTGAAACCACATCAACACTCATATCTTTGGATTTCGGAATTTTGTATAGCGGCACATAATCGCTCACATCACCCGGTGCTATTACCACGCCTGCGGCATGCACCGAAGTATTCCTGTTTTTCCCCTCAAGTAACTGTGCAAAGTTGATTAGCTCTTTTGTCTGAGGACTGCTTTGCTCAGTTAAGTACCTCAGCTCAGGTAGATTCAATGCCTTTTCCAATTCTGTCACTTTACCTTGCACTACCGGTATCTTCTTTGTTATATCATTTATTACATTATGGTCAATCCCTAAAACTCTTCCCACATCTTTCAACACTGCCCTTGTCGAAAGTTTGCCAAAAGTTATAATCTGTGCAACGGCATTCTCTCCGTACTTCCTTTTCACATACTCAATCACCTTGTCCCTTTTATCATCAGCAAAATCAATATCAATATCAGGCATTGATTTTCTTTCCGGATTCAAAAATCTTTCAAATAGCAAATCATAAGGTAACGGATTAACATTTGTTATCCCTAAAGCATAAGCAACCAGACTACCAGCGGCAGAACCTCTTCCCGGTCCCACTCTTATTCCCTGCTTCCTCGCTTCCTTGATAAAATCCTGAACAATTAAAAAATACCCCGGAAAACCCATCTCATTCATTACCTTGAGTTCAAAATCAACCCTCTCCTGCAACTCAGGTGTTATCTCGCTGAACCTTTCATTCATTCCTTCATAAGTCAATTCTTTCAAATATTCTTCCAATGTTGTTGATTTTGAATCCTTCGGTATTTCGTAAACAGGCATGTGTCGAGTAGTATCTATCGTCAGATTGCATTTATCTGCTATTTCCAAAGTATTTTCCAATGCTTCAGGTATATCTGCAAATAGTTCATTCATCTGCTTTTGTGTCTTGAAATACATCTCAGGTGTCCTGTATCTCAATCTGTAAATATCAATTCCATTACCGTTGTTCTGACCTATATCCCTTATGAACAAATGCACATTGTGAGCTACTGCATGCTCTGATTTAAGATAATGAATATCATTTGTCGCAATTGTCTTTATATCCAATTGTCTTGCTATTTTCGGAGCATCCAGCAAAATAATTTTATCGTCTGGCAAATTATGATTCTGCAATTCTATATAAAAATCCTCACCAAAAACATCCTTATAATACTTTGCTGTATTGTAAGCTTCATTGTAATCCCCAGCTATCAGATGTGCGTTGACTACTCCTGCAATACAAGCTGATGTTGCTATCAATCCCTCACTGTACTGCTCCAACAATTCCCTGTCAATTCTCGGCTTATAGTAAAATCCTTCTGTGTGTGCCAATGTTGTCAGTTTCATCAGATTTTTATACCCGATTTCATTTTTTGCAAGCAATACCAGATGAAAATAATTCCTTTTCTTCGTTGCCGCCTTACCAGATATTTTATCAAATCTACTACCGTTTGCTATATATGCTTCAAAACCAATAATTGGCTTGATTCCCTGCTTCAATGCTTCCTGATAAAATTCAAAACAACCGAACATTACCCCATGGTCGGTTATAGCAATTGCTTTCTGCCCATCTTCCTTTGCGGCAGTTATTAAATCCTTTGTAGTGCATAATGCATCTAACAAAGAATAATGCGTATGATTATGTAAATGTACAAATTCAGGCATAAATTCCCCCATTCATTTCAAAAATTAATTATGAATATTCCCTCTTTCTTCGGATTTAACTTAGGGATTATTACAAATGAAAAAATCCCCAAATTATTAACAAATTCTCAGTACTCCATTTAAAATGTTTAGTTTCAGGAATTTGTATTATCTTCCAAATTCTTTGCCATAACTAATTTAGTCGTTCCAAATGCTCTTTCTGTAATTATTTTAAATTTTTTATCTAAAATTAAACTTAATGAAACTGGCATTTCTACTACAAGTATCCCTTCTTTACTCAACAGTTTATTCTGATGTATCTCATCAATAACCGAATTAAATAAATTACTCTCATAAGGCGGGTCAAACGTAATCAAATCAAATTGCTTTCCTCCTAATTCTGTATGCAATTTCCTCAGATTCTTTACTGCATCTCCCTGTAATATTTTATAACATTCTATCTTAAAATGTTTTGCAATCTTATTTATTACTTCAATTGACTTCCTGCTCTTTTCAAAGAAATAGCAAAATCCTGCTCCTCGACTAATTGACTCAAATCCCATAAAACCCGTACCAGCACAAATATCCGCTACTACAGCTCCCCCGAATTCAATATAATTCGATAAAATATTAAATATAGTCTCTCTTAAATTATCTGTAGTCGGTCTTATTCCCGTTGGAATTGCCCCGGTGTATGACCTACCTTTATATTTCCCGCTAATTATTCTCAAAGCTTTTCAATATTCAAATAACTTTAATTATTCCTGAATTTTCTTTCATCCCTCCACCTATACAAGCAGGATAAACATGTGCCATCCTATTGCAATATTCCCTGTATTCATTACCAAGTCTGGTAGTCAACATCCTGAATGCATTCAACCTGCCGATAAACGGAAATTTATTACTGAACACTTTCTTGTACTCTTCCAAAATCATCGGTGTTAATGCTTCCCCATGCAAAATGAGATTATCATAATTCCCTTTAATCAAATCCCTTGTCTTTTCCATTTCCCTTTGCAAATTTTCAATTACTTGAAGATGATTTTCAAAATTTATTTCTGAATAATACAAAATATCCTTACCCTTACAAATTGTTAACGATGAATAATTAAACCCCAACAATAACAAAGCCGTAAGCTTGTCAGCATTTTCTGGATAATTCAAATAATAAGCAGAAACGGTTGCTATTTGTGGTAATACTATTTCAAAAACCGTCGAATTGAACGGTGATAAAAAACCCTTGCAAATTTCCTCAACTTTATTCTTTATAAATAACCCAAGAATATAATTCTCTCCATCAGTCCGCATTTTTAAAGCCACACAATATGCCGAAAAATCCTCATAAGCCCTGTCGGGGAAGTTTTGTCTCAACTCAAGTTTAAATAGTTTTCTTAATTCTTCATTTGTAAGATTTTTCGGCGATGGCATCAGCGAAGTAAATATTTGATTAAATGGTATTACAGGTATAATCCCCTCAATATCTTCTACTATTTCGCTTGTAACTTCACTTAAATCATATTGAAAACCAGCATCAGAAAATACGCCATCATCAAAATCAGGAATTAATTTCAATGATTTTACATATTTCAGTTCAACTCCTTTCGCCGTTGTTTCAGTCATACAAAAATATGTCCTGCTATCTCCAAAGTAAACATTTAAATATTTTTTCATTTCCAAACCCCATTAAATTTTTTGGCAATTTATGGAAAATATCAAAAACAAAAAAGTTGTTTAAAAAATGATTGTAAATTGATAATCTTTTCTACACAATTGAAAGTGCCTGTTTCAATAACTTTAATGATTCAAAATCGTTATTTTTTGAATATGATTTAGCTACAAATTTGCAATTAATCCACTCAGCTTTGAATTAATTTTTCCTTTAAAGCATAATGTGTCAGCTCGAAATTGTTCACCATATTCATTTTCTCCAGTATCCTTTGTCGGTAAGTATTCACTGTGCTGATACTGATACTCAACTTATCTGCTATTTCCCTGAGATGCTTTCCTGATGCCAATTCGATAAAAACCTCATATTCTCTGTCAGTCAGTCTCGAATGCAATGGTACCTCTGTCTCCTTATCGAAATTCAATGCAAGATGCTCGGCTAAAGATTCACTCAGATATTTTCTCCCGCTTATGATTTTCCGTATTGCCTTGATTAACTCTTCGGCTGATGTCTCTTTCGTCAAATAACCCCATGCTCCTGCCTTCAAAGCTCTCAAGCCATAAAGACTTTCAGGATGCATACTCAAAATTATTACTTTCTGACCTGGCTTTATCGAATGTATATCCTTTAAAAGTTCAATTCCGCTTTTCCCGGGCAAACTCACATCAAGTATTAAAATATCAATGCTCTCTTTCATTACTATTTCTATTACTCCAGCTGAATTTTCCGCTTCTGCTACTATTTCTATATCTGTCTCAGGTTTAAGGATCCTCCTTAAACCCTCTCGTATAAAAACATGGTCATCTGCAATTGCTACTTTTATCATGATTAATTTTCTTTATGAAATTTCACAACTATTTTCGTCCCTTTATTCAGTTCCGTAATAACATCTACCTTGCCATTAAGTATTTCTACCCTCTCCCTTATACCAGTTAGTCCGAAAGATTTTTTATAATTCACTTCATTTACATTAAATCCCTTACCATTATCAGAAATAATCATCTCATAATTTTTATTGTTTTTTCTGATTGTTACTTCTGCTTTTGTTGCTCCTGAATGTCGTGCCACATTTCTCAAAGCTTCCTGAGCTATCCTGAATAGCGACATTGTCTCATCCTTGCTTATTCCAATCTTCTCTACCTCTTTGTTAAAAACGCAATCAATTTTATTATCCTTACTGAATTCCTTAACCAGCCATTCTATTGCTTCAGTTATTTCCAGGTCTTCTACCACTTCCGGTCTCAGATTTATTATAAGCTTCCTCATCTTCTCCACTGTCTTCATTATGAATTCCTTCATAGAATTTATCTCTTCCTTGATTCCATCAATATTGATTTTCTCAGTATCCTTTAAATAATCTCTTTCCATAATTGACAAATTCATATTCATAACTGACAATGCCTGACCAATCTCATCGTGTATCTCTCTTGCTATTGATGTCCTTTCATCTTCACGAACCGACTGAAGGTGTTCGGCGAATACTCGCAGTCTTTGATTTACTAACTTCCTTTCCTGCTCCTTCTTTACTTCCTCTGACATATCCCTGACTATTAACACAAAACGAATGATTTTATTATTTTTGTCAGTTAATGGTAATACTGTGTATGTCGCAGGAAATAGCATACTGTCTTTGCGCTGAAGTATTTCTGAAACAGGTTGGAATTCATTATCTTTACCAGTTGAAAACTTAGTGGCTATTTCTTTGAAGTTTATTTGCTCATTTTTCTGGAGCAATATCGAAATATGCTTACCCAACATTTCATTATATGAATATCTGAATATATTCTCTGCCGCATAATTACATCCTGTAATATTCTTGCTCTTGCTGTCAATTATAACAATACCATCCTTTATTCCAAGATATATCTTTTCTAAAATATCTTTCGCTTCAAAAAGCTCAGCTTCCTTTTTCTTTCGCTCTGATATATCCCGGATTATTGTCTGCACTGCTGTTTCATTATTTAAAAGAAATGGTATGGCTGTTACCTCAACATCAAGAATACTCCCATCCTTTTGAATAAATTTCTCTTCCATAGGAACTGCTCTTTCACCTTTCATTATTGTATCCCTTATTCTCCTTAAAGCCATTTCCCTGTAATCAGGATGTACAAACTCTATTGCATTTTTCCCTATCAACTCATCTGTTGAATCATATCCCCCTATTTTTGCGGCTGATTGATTCGCATACTTGATTATACCATTCTGATGTATGATTATTCCATCAGGAGAGACCTCAATTAATTTCCTGTATTTTTCTTCACTCTCAATAATTGCAAGTTCTGATGCTTTTCTTTGAGTTATATCAATTATACCTCCATATAGAACATGCTTACCACCTGTTGTCTCATCAGAAAAACATTTGGATTTTGATGTAATCCATCTTATTTCTCCATCTTTCCGTTTTATTCGTAATTCACGAGTATCTTCTTCTCCTGCAGGAATTTCTAAGACATGCTTTTTAAAAATTGGGAAGTCTTCTTCAATCACAATATGACCCCAACATTTCATTTCAAGTAATTCATTAAATGTATAACCTGTAATTGATTCAACAGCACCTTCCATCCAATTTATTTCATATACTAATTGTTCATTTTGTTTACATGAATATGCAATATCAGACATCAACTCAGAAATATATCTGTTCCTCTTTTCATTTTCAATCAATTTCTCTTCTGCAATCTTCTTTTCTGCAACTTCCCAAAGCACATCTGCAAGAAAATTCACCGTCTCCATGTCTTTTTGCGAATATAAGCTCGGTTTATTACCCACTCCCATTACCGCTACAATTTTATCATTTCTCATTATCGGAACGACAACTTCCCTTATAACCGGTGCATGTCCTTCTGGTAAACCTTTTTTATGTGGCAATGATTCATAATCGTTGTGTATCACCGGCTTTCTTTGATGAATGCAATCCACCCACACACCTGCTTCACTTACTTTATAATGCAATCCCTTACCTTCTGCCTTACAGAACTCTTGCTCTGTTCTTGTTGACCATGCCTGAAGCCAAAGTGTTTCCTGGTCAGGAAGTATAAGATGATAAAAACCAATCGGGCTGTTCACAAGTTTCCCTATCTCATCCAAAGTATATTGAAAAATATCATGCAACGATTTTTTTTGTGCTATCTCAAGTATCTTCAATCTTGTCGCCATGATTTTTTGAGCATATCTCTCTTCTGTCTGGTCTCTGAAAACAAGAACAACACCAATTATTTCTCCATTTTCATCTTTTATAGGTGCTCCGCTGTCTGCTATCGGTATTTCCAACCCATCTTTGGATATCAGCAATGTATGATTTGCCAAACCTACTACAAGCCCTTCCCTCAATACTTTCACTACTGGATTTTCTACTTTTGCTCTTGTTTCTTCATTGATTATTTTAAATACATCCTCAATAAAATTCCCTATTGCTTCCTTTTCTGCCCAACCTGTCAGTAACTCAGCTACAGGATTCATATATTTTATTTTTCCAGATTTATCCGTTGTTATTACTGCATCACCAATACTGTAAAGCGTGGTCTCAAATTCCTGCTCTGCCTCAAACAGCTTCTTATAAATATTTTTTTGTCTGGCATTGTATATATAAATAAAAAGCAATATTACTCCAATGACAAATAAAGCAATGATTAAGATTATCGAAACAGCTCTTCCCATCGAATCCTTTAATAACTCACTCTTATTTATTTTCGTCACAAGATACCATTTCGTTCCTGGAACATGCGAAAGACACGAAATCACAGGAACACCACGGTAATCATTGCCTTCAAATATTCCCTTATGCCCTGAAACCGCTTTCACCGCCGGGATATCCTGCCTATGCATTGGAAATTTAAGCTTCAAAACTGTGTTTTTCTTGAATTTCAACTCATTTAAAAAAACCACACTGTCTCCATCAGCCCTTACAAGTAAAGTCTCAAATGTCTTTACTGTCGGCAACCACGATTGCAAAAATGGATAAAGATAATCTTCAGGGTCTATCCTGAAAATCATCACTGCTATCACTTCTCTTTCTTCGTCGAATATGGGACTTAGAAAATCAATTACAGGTTTATTCAAGTATTGATTAAAGTAAATATCTGTTATTTGAATTGTTCTGTTCTTAACTGCAAGTTTGATTTTTGAAACAAGCAATGTGTCGAATTCTTTGATTTCATTACTTGTAGCAAGAATAAGCTCTCCGTCTTTACTGCTTAGCATTATCTCATCAAAATGAGTTTCCCGCTTGTGTGCTTTCAGCAATTTGTAAACTTTTTCTCTGTCAATCCTGTTATTCGAGTCTTTCAGCAATTTTTCAATCCCACTTGACAGATATGGCGAAATTGTCCTTATTTCGATTTCGTCAATTCTTTCTTTATACCAGTCTGCTATTTGTTTTGTCTTTAACTCACCAATAGCTTTCATATCCTTTTCGGCTTCTTCTCTGCTTTCGTTTATTTCCTGCTCATATACAAACCATCCTATTATAATACACAGCAATGAAACAATCACCGCCAGCGTTATAAAACCCGTTTTTTTATAAAACATTCCTTGTTCAACCTTTACCATAATCTCACCCCTAGTAAAAATAGAAAGACCTGAAAAAAAACCGCAAAAAATTGAAAGTTTCTTGCTCTATAGCATTTGCTAAAGAATAACTTTGCAATTTACAAAATATAAGACATAAAACATTAATAAAAATTTTAGTTTGGACTAAATTCCAAAAAGATTTTTTATTTTACAAAATAAAATTAATTTAAATCATTTATTTTTTATTAAATTAGTAGTTTATTTTTCAATCTGTATTTAGGAATTTCAATGGAAAAAAAGCAAATAAATATACTGCTTGTCGGGACAAGAACCGAGACAATTAAACAATCAATACAAATTGAGAATTGTTCCATCTTCACCAAAAGACCTTTCGCTGGAGGAATCAAGCTAATTAAAAAAATCTCGCCCGATGTAGTCGTGCTGAAAATCAAATCTGCCGAAAGAAAAACTCTGATAATGATTGATACACTTTTAAAAATAAATCCCGAATTAATCATCATCATTGTTCCTGAAATTTACAAAATTGAAAAATACCTCAAATTCATTTCAGCAGGTGCCGAGGACTGTGTATATTTAAAAGATATCCACACTTTAAACCAAAAAATTTTATTCGCACTTTCAAGAAGACAGAACACTATCCACGTAATGTGCAAAAATTCTCATGACAAATACAATCTGATAAATAATAACATAAAAGATGTCATCTGGATTATGAATCCCGATTTGAAATTCATCTACTTAAGCCCATCTGTCAAAAATCTTCGTGGCTTTACCGCAGAAGAAATGATGCATCAAAAATTCGAAGAACTCTTTATCCCGGAATCTTTAAAATCAGTTAAAAAAGTTATTAACGATTTCTTTAATAATCTGAACAAAGGCATAATTTCCAAAGAATCTTTCAAATTTGAAGTCGAACAACCCCATAAAAACGGAACAACTGTTCCTGTTGAAGTTATTGTTACTCCTGTGTTCAATGAAAATAATAATTTTAAATATTTTCTTGGTGTAGCACGCGACATAAGCGAAAGAAAACTAAAAGAAGCAGAAATAATCAGAGCAAAAGAAGACTTCAAATTATTAATCGAAAATCAAAATGACCTGATTGTAAAGCTGGACCCTGAATTCAATATCACTTTTGCCAGCCCTCAGTATTGCAAGGCATTCAACATTAATGAAGAAGAAATTCTCGGAAAGCAATATACTCCGCTCATCCATCCTGATGATTTGGACTCTGCTATTAAATCTATGGGAAATCTTCTGAAACCTCCTTACAAAATAATTCATACTGAACGCATGCTAACTCCCGAAGGTTGGGTTTGGTTCCAATGGTCAGACAAAGCCATTGTTGATAAAAAAGGTATAATAAAAGAAATCATCTCTGTCGGCAGAAACATACACCATCAAAAACTATCTGATGATAAAGTAAAACAATCTGAGAGAAAATTTTCTAATCTTATCCAAAACCTGCCCGGTATGGTTTACAGTTGCCAAAACATTCAGGACTGGACAATGGAAATCGTAAGCAACGGCTGTCTTGATTTAACGGGTTATACGCCCGATGAATTACAGAAAGACACTGTTGTTTCATATAATGACATCATCCATCCCGATGACAGAAGCTATGTCTGGAATGCTGTTCAGGAATCTCTTAAAAACCATCAGCACTTCGAACTAAAATACAGAATCATTACTAAGCAAGGAAAAGAAAAATGGGTTTGGGAACGAGGTTCTTTTGCTTATAGAACTGAAGACAAAAAAGATATTCTCGAAGGTTTCATCTTCGATATAACGGATAAAGTTAAAGCTGAAAAAGCTCTTATCGAAAGCGAAAAACAATTCCGTTTTCTTTCCGAAAACGCTGATGATTTAATTTATATATATGAGTTCGTCCCTGAACCACGCTTTAAATATGTTAGCCCTTCAGCCACTAAAATCACTGGATATACTCCCGAAGAACACTATGCTGACCCTCAGTTAGGTTTCAAGCTCATTCATCCTGATGATGTTCATATCTTGCAGGATGCTTCTAATGGATTATATAATTCTCAACCAATTGTCCTGAGATGGAAAAAGAAAGACGGCACAATAATCTGGACAGAACAACGAAACGTTTCACTTTATGACGAAAACGGCAATCTTATTGCACTGCAAGGCATAGCAAGAGACATTACCGAAAGAAAATTAGCAGAAGAAAAAATCCGCGAAAGTGAAGAAAAATATCGGCTTATCTTCTCAACAGTTAACGACGCTCTCATTTTAATGGACTTGCGAGGCAACATAATTGATTGCAATAAAAAAACTGCAGAATTCTACGGTGGTGATATCAACGAAATGATTGGTACTCAGTTTATTCAGCTTGGCATCATTCCTCAAGAAATATCAAACGAAATAACGAAGAAATTTAAGAAAGCTCTGTTACTTAAAGAGATGAAATTCGAATTTAGT
>RCNQ01000063.1 GCA_003731675.1 Bacteroidetes/Chlorobi group bacterium ChocPot_Mid | reverse complement strand
GCAATCTGATTTTATCAACATCTGCACCCTTGTGAATAATAAAATCATATTTTACCTTATTACCTTCTGCCGTCTTGCTGTCAGAATAAAAAACCAAATCAATGCTTGGGTATAGATTTTTAATTGTTACTTTTTTATACTTTCTGACAAATAAAATTTCATCACCATCAGTATAATAATTATAATACTCTTTTGAAGCTCCCTCGGTTTCGACCACTGTATTAACATTAGAATTAACAAAATCAATATCAATTCTATGCGATTGAATTAAATTCTTCTCTTGGTCTTTGCTGTCAGATTCAAAAGGATTATTAACCAAATTCAATACATCGAATTTATTCCTGACATTTTTCGTCTGGGCTTCCGAATCCTTTGGTTTATATACTTCATAGCTTATTGAATTATTCCTGATATAAATCTTAAAACCATTTGCAGAAAACAAGAATAAAATATCATCTGCCTTAGAGCCATCGCTATATTTTACTTGTCCTTTGTTTTCGACAAAACCATAGTCTGCTGTTTGAGACCCGGCATTAATTATTCTGTCAAATTCTTTTGCTTTTACCTGAATACTCAATATCAGTAAGCAAAACAGCAAAATTTTGAATGCTCTCATTTCAATCCCTTTCATTATACTATTAACAGCAAAATATATATAAAAAATTAATTAACATAATTAAGTTAAGCATTACTCCCTAATGCTTCACAACTTTCTGCACATAAATATTTGTTCCAAGCTGAACCTCAATCAAATAAATTGAAGAAGCCAATCCATTTATATCAAAAACTTCAAAATCTGCATCGCTTGTCTTATAAAATTCTCTCTCAAACAACGTTTTACCAACCAGATTGCGAATTACAATCTTCCCGTTCCCAATATAATCTGATTTTACAATTACCTTGAATTCATCTTTTGTCGGATTCGGAAATATCTCAACAAACATAATGCTTTGTTCGTAATCAACAACTTTGTCAATATCAAAGTAATACGGTACTGACATCAAAGAAACACAACCTATACTGTCTGTTACCTGAACAGAATAATAACCGGATTTATCTGGTGAATACTGCTTTTCTGTTGCACCTTCAATTGCCACGTCATCAATAAACCATTGATTGCCGATATTCGAACTTGATACCAGAGTCTTTCCCTGCTGAACAATAACGGGTCTTGCAGGTATCGGATTAATATTGACTTCAATCACATTTGAATCAACACAATTATTCCCTGCCGTCTGAACAAGCTTGAGTACGCCTTTACCGGTTAATCCCCACTCAACTTCAATCAATGTATCTGTTGGAGAACCCAGAATCGTTCCTCTTACAACCGTCCATTTATTTTTATAATTCGGGTCTGCATTTACTGTTCTGTAGTATTCAGTCGCCTTTTCACAAACAGCAAAAGGTCCTTTCACAATCGCATCAGGATTATCGCTAATACTTACTCTTAAATCCTTAGTAAAAGCACAACCTGTTTCGAGCGAAGTCTGTGTTAAGAAGACCGTCCCTTTAATCACAGTAGAATCACTACCATTTTTAACATCATTCCAGACAATTACAACTGTATCCTTGTTATCTGCTCCTTCAATTTTACCATTGTAAACAGACCATTTCGTTGTTACGCCCTGAGTATTGACTGCAATATAAGTAGCTCTGTCGTTTCCGCATATCTCATTTATCCCGTAAAAACGAACATCAGGGACATCGAGAATCTTGATATTCTTAACTGCTGTATCCTTCATCTGTGTTAAGGTATTTGTTCTGATTATCTGCAAAACTCCTGTTCCTGCCTTACCCCATATAACCGTTATCAATGTGTCGCTGTCGTCACCTGCAAGCGTACCCCCTGAGACACTCCATTTAAAAGTTACATCCTTTTCGGGTGATATTGAATACGGTTCAGTGCTAAAAGCACATACTGTCTTTTTACCGGTAATATTAATCGGTGTGGCATTAATCGCAACAGTCATTGTTAGCGAATCCTTGCATCCTGTCTGCTTATGAGTTATTACAAGCTTTACATATCCCGTGCCTATATTTCCCCAGTGAACTTCTATCTCGTTGCCATTGTCTCCTGTTAATAAAGTTCCCCCGGTTACTGTCCATTTATAATTTAAAAATGACTGTGCTGTTGTTCTGTAACTCTCATCTGAACTGATTATTACTTCACTTTCTCCGATAATCGTAGGTGCAGGTGTAATGTTGATACTAATACTCCGTTGTGTGGAATCCACACATCCTGTTTGTGTGTTTGTCTGAACACATTTAATACTCCCGTTTCCGACATCCTTCCACCTTATATTACAGCTTTCTAACGTTGAATCTCCGATGAACTCGCCATTTGTTACAAACCAGCGGTTTTGATAAACAGTTCCTGTAACAGCCCTGTAAACAGCATCTCCTCTCGAACAAACAATACTATCGCCCTGTATTACCGGCTTCGGCAATCCATAAATTGTCATATCACTCCCGTTGTCTGCACTAATACTCGATGGATTCGAACAAGTTACCCTGATTCTGTAACCGTCTGCAGGTATCGTGTTCATTGGTATCGTAGCTGTTATTACACCCTTACCTGTTGCCGCTTTTGTACCTATATTCACAGGATTTGAAAAGTTCCCGTTGCTGTCGGAAAGCTGAACTGTGAATATATTTCCAGTATTCATTTCTCTTCCCGTTTCGTATGTTACCTGAAAACTGTTGCCGATGCATAATGGCGATGATATATTCGTTACCTTAACAAACTCACCAAACTTGATTATAAATCCATCACTGCTATCTGCATAATTCGGCTGATGAGTTCCTTGTGTTCCTATCCAGTAAGTGCTTTTAGTCTCTCCTCCGATTATAAAATTCTCATTCAAATCCAAAACAAGACTCTTTGGCTCATCACTGTTCCCACCAGCTACGTAGGTTCCCCATTGTCTTACTCCGCTACCATTAAATTTTACTAAATATCCGTCATAATAATATCCGATAATTACAGAATCAGGTGGTGGCTCAGGATTTACTCCCATAATAACAGTCCCTACAAAGTTTGGTTGATAAGTCCCCGGCGTTGCTATACCGCTCTCACTGTTTGTATAGCCAAGTACAAATAAATCGGCATTACTGTTACAACGCATCGAAGTAACTCCTTCCACTCTCGGACCACCATAATAAGTTCCCCACAAACGTGAACCTGTTGAACTGAACTTGGCAATAAAACCCGTCAATCCATCATCTTTTGTCGTTTGGTGACTTCCTGCTGTTGATATCCCGTTTGTACTCGAAGTTTCACCACCAATATAAATATTTTTGAATTTATCTGCCGCTGTACAGTAAACTATCTCCTGGTCACTGCCTCCAAAGTATGTTCCCCACTGACGGGTGCCTCTGAGATTAAACCTCGCTAAAAATGCATCGCTGTTTCCTGTTCTGGTCTCTTTGTATGCATTCTTTGTTGCTATTATTTCTTCACCCCACCAATATTGATTGTCGCTGTCAGTATATCCACCGATTGTTATATATCCCGAAGGGTCTAATGTTATTCCGTAAGCACCATCAAAACCTTCACCACCATAATAGGTTCCCCACTCTCTTTCGCCATCTGTATTAAATTTTACAAGCATAGCATCAAAATCACCACCGAACCTTGTCTGATGTGCACCGCTTGATGCTATACTTTCGCTACTCGAAGCCACACCTGTAAAATAAACATCATTGAACTTCTCATCTATCGCCGCCGCATAGATATACTCTCCTCCTGTCAAACCATGTGCGTCTCCACCACCGTAATATGTGCTCCATATCCTTGTTCCCATCAAATCGAATTTTGCCAGGAATGAATCATAATAACCCATTCCGTATGTCTCCTGCCATGCTCCCTGAGATGAAATACCTGTCTGACTGGATGTATATCCCATCAAAAAAACATAATGCCATACATTGTCCGCAACAACACCCTGACCTATATCAACTTTCTCTCCTCCAAAATAAGTTCCCCACAATCTCTTTCCCGAATAATCCAGTTTTACTAAAAATGCGTCAAAATCTCCCCCGCTGTATGTGGTTTTGAATGCACCACTCGTTGCTATACCGCTTGTACTCACCGTATAACCTGTTGCTAAAACATTATTCAATTCATCGTGACCGACTGCATTAATTCCTTCCCTGTGCACACCTCCGTAATAAGTCCCCCAAACTACTCCAGGGTCAATTACCAACGTTTGCGATTTGTCATAATCTGCGATTTGGAAATTAACCACATCACCTGTTATTCTGTAATTCGCTTTGACATTATTTACATTATTATCAGACGAAGCCATATCTCCCATAAAATAAACTTTTTCCAGACTCTCCTCAATCCATCCTTCTGAAGTATTAATCCTCAGCTTACCTTCACTTGTCATTAATATATCATCTTGCCCTCTAAACCTCATTCTCACTTCTTCTGCGTTTCCACCCGGTTTTACAATAATATCATACTTAATTGAGCTACCTGTTACATAAAATTCAATATCAATCTTCGGATATATTTCCCTGTAAACTATTTTTTGATAATACTTCACCTGCAAAACGCCGTTGTTACCAGTATGTCCCAGATAGTAATTAAAATAATCCTCTGAAGCTCCTGATTTTTCAATCCTTGCATTCAAATTGCAATTCAAAAATTCAATATCTGCTCGGTGACTGCTCCACTTGAACTCAGGTCTCTTTCTCGCAAACTCAGGTAAACCCTTATACTTTGCAAATTCAGTTTCAGTCTCCTTATAATCCAGATGAGACAACTCATAACTGAATCCACCTGATTTCAAAGCACACTTAAATCCACCATTAACATAAAGAAAGCGAACATCCCTGTTCACATTACCTTCTTGGTCGGCAATCTGTCCCTTGTTCTCAATGAAACCCGAAAAAGTCAGCAAATCCTTTTGTGCTTTAACCTGTGTTAAATCAAAAGTATTTGCATTCATCAAAACGGAAACTGTTATTACCGCAGTTAAAAATAATTGTACTTTTAAACATACATCAAAAAATCTTCTCATTATTTATCCTCTCATTGTTCATTATTTGCTATCTTACAATTCCTTATTCACTCTTTATCAAAACCTTATAAATCCTTATTCCTGAACTCTCACATCTTAAAACATAAACACCATTAGAATAACGGCTCATATCTATTGAAATATTTTCCTGATTAAAACTGCCTGAATATAATATATTCCCTAATAAATCACACAATTCGATTTCTATTCTACTGTAATTTAATAAATTTATATTAATAGTTAAAATATCATCAACAGGATTGGGAAAAAATACTATATCATTTTGGGGAAAATTACCATTTACCAAGCTTATATCAAAATTAAAAGGAGAACTCATCTCCGAAATACAACCCTTTGTGTTTGATACCTGGACTGTAAATAATCCGCTTTTGTCAGGTGTATATTCCTTGGCTGTCGCTCCTACAATTATTTCACCACCAATATACCATTGATTCCCTTCATCTGCACTTGAAATCAATGTCCTGCCACTTTGAGTTATTATCGGCTTTTCAGGTGATTTGTTTACAGTTACTGTTCTCATCAAAGAATCTGAACAACCGTTAGCACCTATGCTCACAATTTGCACATAACCTTTACCCTGCTTACCCCACTTCACTATTATATTGGTATCACCTGAATTATCTACAATTATCCCACCGGCAATATGCCAATTATATATCAAATTTTTATTACTCGATTTGCTCTTGTAAACCTTGAGTTCATTCTCGCAGGCAACTGTATCCCCCGCAAAATCTGCTTTCTCTGTCTTGTTTATTCTCACTTCAAGCGATTTCAAAGTCGAGCAAAAACTCGTTGTATCTGTCTTGGTCAAATCAACCTGCCCTGTCCTGAATGCTGAATTATCATTCTCATCTCTTTCCCAAAAAACGATTATGCTGTCTGCTGTAGCATCACCAAAAATAATCCCGTTGCTCACATTCCAGCTGTTAATCGAATTTGATACTCTATCACTTCTGTAAATTTGTGTTACACCCTCACAAACCAAATCATTACCCTTTAGCGTGAACACAGGTGTTGCCATTATCTCAATATCCAGTACCAAAGTATCTCTTAATCCGTTACTCTTATTTTGCCTGAACAAAAACAAACAACCCTGCTTAGCGTTACCGTCACTTAACCATTTAACCATAATTTTCTTGCCGGTTGAATCACTGTTCTTGCTCAGTTCACCACCGCTTACCCTCCAGATATAAGTGTAAAGAGTATCGCTTACTGTATATTCCACACTTGTATTTGCGCAAACTCTCTTACTCCCGCTTATCACAGTTGCCGCATCATCTCTTATCACAACATCCAGCTTCACAGAATCCTCACAATCAGTCTCCCTGTCCTTCAGGTGCAGGCAAATTCTTCCTTTTCCAGCTGACAGCCATCTTACATAGCATTGATTGCTGCTACCTCCTGACTCCACTATTCCTCCTTCAACAGTCCACAGATAAGAATACTTCGAACTTGAAACTGTTCTGTAAATCTTTACACTGTTCGATGCTGACACACTATCACCAGCTATGAATGGCTTGGGCAAATCCCTTTTGTAAATTACCTTTTCACTTGTATCCCTGCAACCTGTGCTACCAACTACCTGTATCAATCTTATCAATCCTGTTTTTGTACCGTCAAATTTTGCTTCTTCCCAATAAACAACGACATTATCATCTGTTGAATCCCCAACTATCCTTCCTCCAGCAACCTCCCACTTGTTTTCAATGCCTTCCTCTCTTGTTGAATAATATGTCATCTCATTATTCGGACACACGCTTTCTGCTCCGTTTATATTACTTGCCTTCAATGCCGGATACACAGTAACCATATACTCCGCTGAATCAACACACCCTGTTATGCTATTTGTTACAACAACCTTCAGACTTGCGTTTGCCGATTCTCCCCACAACACATCAACCTCTGACATTACAGAAGAGCTAATAATAATTCCACCGGTAACAGTCCATTTGTAATACAAATCTCCTGCCTGTATAGTTCTGTATCTTGCCTCCTGAAATTCACAAACCTTCTCAGGACCACTTATTTCTGCTTTTGGTAACTCAAATATTGTAATATCTAATCCATTGTCATCACCTAAAACTTCCGGTGATGTTCCGATAACCCTTATCCTGTATTTATTTCCTGATAAAACCTCTCTTGGAATCCTCCCTGTTATTGTTCCCGAACTCCTCGAATTTAAACTCCCGATATTATAATACTCCCTGAACATTCCCTTCATATCCGACAAATGCGCTATAAATACATTCCCTGTTGCAAACTCCTTGTTCACTGTAAATGGAATTAAAATATCATTATCGGCACACAAGCTGTCAGTAAAATCTGCTGTAAATATCGAATCAAGAGACATTGCATCACCCAATTTAAAAACATAGGCATCTGTTCCACCACCAAAACTCGGTTGCTGTGCGTCCAGACTTGTCGTCAGATTTGTACTAAACGTGTATCCGGTCATAAGCAGTCTGCCTTCTTTGTCAACAACAACTCCGTGACCATAATCATTGCCGACACCACCATAGTATGTTCCAAATAACCTCTGCCCGTTTGAATTAAACTTTGCTAAAAAAGCATCTCTTTGACTTGAACGGCTTGTTTGTGGTGCATCACTGGTCACAATACCAGTATCACTCAATGTATTTCCCGATACAATATAATGTCCCCAGGCATCCATAGCTCCACAATTTCCGTATTCTTCTCCTTCTCCTCCATAATAAGTTCCCCATTGAGGGATACCGTTCTTATTGAATTTTACAACAAATGCATCAAGCTCATCATTTGTCAGATACCTCTTGTGTGCTCCCGGTGTCGAAATTCCTTCATAACTTGCTGTGTGACCAGTAACATAAATATCTCCGTTGCCGTCACTTCCGATACCCCAGCCATTATCCTCACTATTGCCACCATAGTAAGTCCCCCAAAGTCTTTTTCCGAAGCGGTCAAATTTACCAACAAAAGCATCCCATATACCCGACAATGTATCCTTGTAAGCACCTTGTGATGCCATCGAATTGCGGCTCTGTGTGAACCCTGTAAATATTATATTATTGAATATATCTGTGCAAACTTCCATTCCTACATCAAAGCCTTCTCCGCCATAAAATGTTCCCCAAAGTCTGTATCCGTCAGATGTGAATTTTTGCAAAAA
>RCNQ01000005.1 GCA_003731675.1 Bacteroidetes/Chlorobi group bacterium ChocPot_Mid | reverse complement strand
GAAATAACGAAAAGTATCATTTACAGACATTTCGCTAAGCCTTCCGTATTTAAATAAAAGTAATATTCCTTGTTTAACCCAGATATTTACTTTCCAATTTCCCGAATTATCTTTTTCAGCTGAACGGATTAATCCTAAATTCAGACCGTCAATTAATTGATTTGAGATTTTTAGAAACTCACTATTGGTAAGAGTTTCATTGTTATTATAAATTTCTGTTATTCGGTTTTTTAATTCTTCCATAGTAATGATTTATTATTTGTTGTAAAATGCAAAATTAAGTATTTTATAAATAAGTCTTGCTGTAGTTATATCAGGATGATGAATACCTTTGACGGGGGCAAGTTCAACAACATCGAACCCAATAATCTGTTTTTTTGCTTTTATTAATTCCCGGAAAATGTCTAATGTTTCAGAATAAAGGAAGCCATCAGGCTCAGGAGTTCCTGTCGAAGGCATAATTGAAGGGTCAAAATAGTCAACATCAAAAGTAACATAGACCTGTTTGTCAAGAGTATCAACAACTTTTTTCTGCCAGTTTTTCCCGTGTAAACCTTTTTTTATTGATGAAGAGTAAAAGGTATTTATTTTCTTATCCTTAATTACTTTTGACTCTTCGATGCATTGTGCTCTTATACCTACTTGGGTTATTTTGTTAGCAGGGAAGAACTCCAATACTCTTGACATAAAACATGCATGAGAGTATTTTGTTCCTTCGTAGCTTTCACGCAAATCAGAATGTGCATCGAAATGCAAAATTGACATATTCGGATAATTTAAATAATGTGCGTGAATAGGTGCAGTTGATATAGTATGCTCACCACCTAAAGTGACTACAAATTTATTCATTTGAATAAGTCCTTTAACATAATTTTTAATTATTTCTAATGCTACTTTTCCTTTTTTATTTTTAAAATCAATTGGCTGAATAGTAGCTATGCCTTTATCAAAACAAAGCTCCCTGTCAAATTCATCATCATAAAATTCGACATAAGCACTGGCATCCAATATTGCTTTTGGACCATTTTTTGTTCCTTTTCCATAACTCGTAGTTGATTCGTAAGGTATAGGAAGTATAGCAATTTGTGAATCTTTGATATTTGAGAATTTCTTTTCTATTGCAAGAAAATTATTATTTATTTCAAGTGTTTTAATCATATCATATTCTTTAAATTTTTATGAGTTGAATAAATTATTTTTATAATAAATACATATTGATAATTGACGTCTATACAAAATTATAAATATTTTATTTAAAAATTAAATTAAAGATAAAGAAATGCTGGATAAAATTTTAACTGCAATTTTTGGTTCAAAACATGAAAAAGACAGAAAACGTCTTGTACCTTATGTTGAAGAAATAAATATGTATTTTGAGGAATTTGATTCATTGTCTGACGATGAATTAAAAGCAAAAACAAATGAGTTTCGGGAAATCATCAAGCAAAATACCAAAGAATTGGAAGATGAGAAAGCTTTATTATTGAAGAAATTCAGAACGGAAGCACTCGATGCCGCTGAAACAGCAGATATCAAGGATAAACTTAAGGAATTAGACAAGCAGATTCATGAGATAACCCAAGATGTACTTAATGAGATAATGACACAGGCATTTGCTGTTGTTAAGCAGGCATGCAAAAGATTGAAAGAATCCATGCATAGCTATGAATATGCAGGTCAAAATACAGTGTGGGATATGGTGCCTTTCGATGTGCAGTTAATGGGAGGAGTTGTATTGCATGAAGGTAAAATCGCAGAGATGGCTACAGGTGAAGGTAAAACTTTAGTTGCTGTGCTTCCTATGTATTTAAACGCATTGCCAGGTAAAGGGGCACATCTTGTTACTGTCAATGATTATCTTGCAAAACGTGACGCTGACTGGATGAGACCAGTATATGAATTTCTTGGCTTGACAGTGGGAGCTATACAATCAAATATGGAACCACACGAAAGGAAGAAAATCTACAACATGGATATTACTTATGGCACCAACAACGAATTCGGTTTTGACTATTTGAGAGATAATATGGTAGTTGAAGCTGAACAAATGGTTCAAAGGGAACATTGGTTTGCAATAGTTGATGAAGTAGATTCAGTTTTAATAGATGAAGCAAGGACACCACTTATTATATCAGGTCCGGTTGGTCAAACAGACCAGAAATTTGATGAGATGAATCCTCGAGTCAGAAGATTGGTTGAAGCTCAAACGAAGCTTGTCAATAAATTAACTTCTGATGCA
The DNA here is from genome assembly GCA_003731675.1 of Bacteroidetes/Chlorobi group bacterium ChocPot_Mid. Taxonomy (GTDB): domain Bacteria; phylum Bacteroidota; class Ignavibacteria; order Kapaibacteriales; family UBA2268; genus ChocPot-Mid. Next base: position 25,197 of record RCNQ01000005.1, on the reverse strand, counting down.
GAGGAATTGTTAAAATCAGATAAAAAAGAAGACCGTGAAAAGGCAGGTGTGAATTTATTAAAAGCAAACCGTGCTTTACCCAAACACAAAAAATTGAGAAAGCTTTTTCAGGAACCCGAATATTTGAAATTAATGCGTGAGACTGAGCTTTTTTATTTGAGAGACCAGGGCAGAGCAATGCATGAACTTGATGAGGAACTTTACTATACGATAGATGAGAAGAATCACAATATAGACATATCTGAAAAGGGTAGAGAATTATTAGTTACTGCTCAGGAAGATGCAGAAATGTTTATAATTCCCGACGTAGCAACTGAGATGAGTGCTATTGAAGGAGATAAGTCATTGTCTGTTAGTGAAAAACAAAGGAAAAAAGATGCATTGAATTTGCTTTATGCTGAAAGAAGTGACAGAATTCATACCATAAATCAACTTTTAAGAGCTCATTCTCTTTATGAAAAGGATGTGGACTATGTGATTCAGGACAGAAAAATAATGATTGTTGATGAACATACGGGCAGAATACTTGAGGGAAGAAGATATTCCGAGGGATTACATCAAGCTATTGAAGCTAAAGAAGGTGTTAAAGTTGAACGTGATACACAAACACTTGCAACAATAACCTTACAAAATTATTTCAGACTTTACAAAAAGCTTGCTGGCATGACTGGTACAGCAGAGACAGAGGCATTAGAATTTGAAAAAATATATAAACTTGAAGTTGTTGTAGTGCCAACCAATCAAGAGATAATAAGAGAAGATAAAAACGATTTGATTTTCAAAACACAGAGAGAAAAATACAATGCTGTCGTTGATGAAGTCGAAAGAATATTGAAAGAAGGACGTGCTATATTAGTTGGTACTGCCTCTGTTGAAGTTTCAGAGCTTTTAAGCAAGATGCTCAAGAGGAAAAAAATCAATCATAATGTTTTGAATGCCAAACAGCATGCTCGTGAAGCTGAGATAATTGCTAATGCTGGTAAAAAAGGTGCTGTTACTATCGCAACCAATATGGCAGGACGTGGAACTGATATTAAACTTGACCATGAGGTCAAAAAGAATGGCGGACTTGCAATCATAGGTTCCGAAAGACATGACGCACGTCGTATTGACAGACAGTTAAGAGGTAGAGCAGGAAGACAGGGTGACCCTGGGAGCTCTCAATTCTTTATTTCATTAGAAGATAATCTTATGAGATTATTTGGTGGAGAAAGAATAGCAAATGTAATGCAAAGACTTAAAATTCCTGAGGGTGAAGCTATTCAACATAGTATGATTTCAAAGTCAGTAGAAAATGCTCAGAAAAAGGTAGAAGAAAATAATTTCGCTATAAGGAAAAGGTTGATTGATTATGATGATGTAATGAATCAGCAAAGAGAAGTTATATATTCAAGAAGAAAACAAGCACTTCAGGGTGAAAGGTTAAAGGGTGAAATTTTTGAATATGTTGAAGATATTGCTGTTGGCTGGTTTGACCAGTTTTCTGATACGAAAGATGTTGAAGCTTTCAAAAATACTGTTAGGTCTAATTTACTATGTGAAGTCAATCTGGAACCTGATGATTTAGAAAATTCAAAAATGGAAAAGACAATTCAAAAAGTACTTGATGCTGCTGAAGAATTTTATAAACGTAAAGAGGAGATGCTTGGTCCGGAGTTTATGGGACGGCTTGAAAGAATAGCTGTTCTCCAAACAATTGATGAAAAATGGCGTGAGCATCTGAGAATAATGGATGACATCAAGGAAGGAATCCACCTAAGGTCTTATGGACAGAAAAATCCTATATTAGAATACAAACGTGAAGCGTATGAGCATTTCATTGAATTAATTGAACAAATCAATACAGGAGCTGTAAATTTAGCATTTAAATATTTCCCTCAGGTTGTTCATAGAGATACAAGACAGCAATCAAGAGATATAGGTGAAGATGGTTTGCCAAGGATGAAAAGGTCTTCAGTTGGTCCGGGTTCATTTCAATATGAACATTCGAGTGAAGTTCCAGCTTTTATCAGGCAAAGTGCACCATCACCACAAGCACCCGAAACAAATGATAGAGGAGCTAAAGTTGCAACTTACAAACGAACCGAAGAGAAAATATCAAGGAATGCTCCTTGCCCTTGTGGTAGCGGGAAAAAATATAAAAATTGTCATGGCAGGGGAGTGGTTTAATACTGGTTGGTGATGTTAGATATTAACATTGAAGAATACAATTTTTCTTTACCTCAAGAAAAGATTGCTTTGTTCCCTTTAAGTAACAGAGCTGAGAGCAAGTTGCTGTTGGTAAATAAGAACAATCAAAGTATATCACATCATTGTTTTCAGGAAATTCCAGATTTACTGCCTGAGAATTCTACTATATTTTTGAATAACTCAAAGGTTATTGCCGCAAGATTATTAATGAAAAAGTCATCAGGTGGTTTAGCTGAAATATTATGTGTCGAACCAATCAATCCATCAAATGACCCACAAATTGCTATGTCTGCTAAGGGAAAATGCACTTGGAAATGTATTGTTGGTGGTAAGAGAATTAATATTGGGTCTATATTAAGTGAAGATACATTGTTCAATTTTAGGGCAACGATTCTTGAAAAAGAAGGTCAGGATGCAATTGTAGAATTTAATTGGGATAATGAAAAAATTACATTCTCAGAAGTTATTGATAAATTAGGGAAAGTGCCATTACCTCCTTATATCAAACGTGATGTTGAAGCAGAGGATAAAATTAGATATCAGACTGTTTATGCTGAATACGATGGTTCTGTTGCGGCTCCAACCGCAGGTTTACACTTTACAAATGAAATTTTGAATCTAATTAAGGAAAAAGGTATTGGAATTTACGAACTGACTTTGCATGTTGGTACAGGTACTTTTAAACCAATTGGTAGCAATAATATTTTAAATCATAGAATGCACAGCGAATTAATAATTGTATCAAAGAGTTTACTTGCAAATATTTTGAAATCAATAAATGATTCAAAATATATCGTTGCTACCGGAACCACATCACTTAGAACACTTGAAACTTTATATTGGGTAGGAGCAAAATTAATTAACAAGGAATTAAATTACTCGGAAGGAGAATTTGAGCTTGGACAATGGGATGCATACAGGATGGACAAAGAAATTGATGTAAAGGATTCAATTGAGATGATAATAAATTTTCTTGATAAAAATAATTTGTCAGAAATCAGAGGGAGAACTGAGCTTTTTGTAATTCCGGGGTATAACTTTAAAATAGTGAAAGGTTTAATTACAAATTATCATCTGCCGAAGAGCACTCTGATTCTGCTTGTAGCGGCTTTTCTTGGTAAAGAACTTTGGAAGAAAGTATATAGTGAAGCTCTGAATAATAATTATCGTTTTCTAAGTTATGGTGATTCTTCGCTTCTTTTAAGCTAAAAGTGATTATAGGTTTTAACTTACGAAAAATATCCTTTTATTAGGAAGGGACAGCATCAACTCTAATGGAATTTCCACTGCTGAAAATATTTTGTATGTAGTTGTTAATGTCTGATTTGCTGAATTTAGAATATATATCAAGATTTGAATAAATTTTTTCAGGGTCGTCCATAAATACCGCAAATTGAGCTATTGTATCTGCCAATCCTGTCAGTGATTCAATCTCAAAAGCCATCTGCGAGGATAATTGATTTATTGCTTTTTGCATTTCATCATCTGTAATTGATTTCCTTAAAAATTCTTTTAGAGTTGAGTTAACCTCCTCAGCTAACATGTCACAACTTATTTCCAGAGTGTTTGCAAAAGCATAGATAATCAACAATGAAGAATGTTCACGTTTATCTATATATGCACCAACTTCATTTGAAATTTGTTTTTCAATTACTAGTCTTTTCCAAAGGCGAGAGCTTTTACCGACTCCCAAAATGTTTGCAACAATATCTCCAGCATAGCTTTGTTTTTTCAAAAAGCCATCAAGATGATAACCCAAAAATACGGCTGATGTTGGAACATCGTCTTCAAATTTTTGATATGCTGAATGTCTTAAAAATGATTTTGAAAATTTATTTCTCTCAATAGTTCTATGTAATTTTTTTATTCCTGAGAAATGTTTTTGTATCAATTCTTTGGATGTATTTAAATCAATATCACCAACAAGGAGTAAACATGCATTATCTGGTTGATAAAAAGTTTTACGGAACAATTCAGCATCTTTAATTGAAACATTAGCAACATGTTCTTTGGTCCCCTGAACTTCCCATGAATAAGAACAATCCTTTGAATATGCACTTGCAGACATCAATTCTCTCCAAAGTCCATAAGGTTGGTCTTCAACAGTCTGTTTTATTTCCTCGATAACAACATTTTGCTGATTTTGGAGTGATTCCTTAATGATTTTAAAATTTTTCATTCTATCTGCTTCAAGCCATAACCCTAATTCGAGCTGATTTGATGGGAGTAGCATAAAATAATTCGTAATGTCAAAACCAGTATAAGCATTATTGGTACCACCAGCGAGAGCACATAACTTATCGAATTCACCTTTTGGATTGTTCTTTGTTCCTTCGAACATTAAATGTTCGAATAGATGAGCAATACCTGTCTTATCAAAAGGTTCGTCTTTCGAACCAACTCTGTAAGCAATATCAACACAGACAACAGGTGATTTATGAATTGGAACAAGAATAACATCTAAATTATTATCCAGATTTTCCCTGTAAATCGTAAATGATTTTTTTAGATTAATTTTTGTCATCAGAAAAAAATAAGTACAAAATATAATTATTTAACATCCTAAAAGAACACACCAAGAGATACTGTAAAATAGGATTTTGTGGCTTCATTACTTTCTTTTCCGATAAGATTTGATATATTATATTTTGCTTCCAAATTAATGGTGAGTAACTGTAAATCCAAATCTATACCTGCACCCAAACCAAAACCGACACGATTATCAGTAGGGGATTTTTCAAGTGATATTGGGATATCCTCATATTGAACATCAACAGAATTATAAATATAATTATATGCTAACTCTCCGGTTCCATAGATTCCGATAGCAGAGTTAATGATGTAAAAATTAATACCTGCTGTTATTGGAATGATATTTTGCACTGTAGTAAGACGAGCCAGAGTATCACCAGATGTAGGATCTATTACATCAATATTCGATTCTGTGAATTTATGCCAGGCGGCACTACCTGTGAAGGAAAAGTTATCGGATAATGAGAATCTTGCTTTTGCCCCAATGTGATATCCGAGTGAGGAAGCCTCTCTAATTAACTTTCCAGATGCGATGCTGTTCAGATTTATTTTTTCGCTATTATAAATATTATTGATTTCATTATTAGGTGTTGATAAACCAGCGAAAAAACCTAAATTGGTTTCCGAAAATAATTTCTGTTCAGCAAATATACTAACAAAAATAAAAAGCAATATGTAGTTTAGTATTTTCATTTTTTCCTCAGTAAATTGTTATAAATACATTGTGAAAAACGTAATTTTGTAAAATAAATTGTTTGATTGAACGATTGATTAATGAATATTAATTGTAAAATTTATAAAATTATAAAATGGGGGATAATATGAAGAAAATAATTAATCTTATATTGATAATTTTTTTAGCCATAATTTCAAATCTTTCTGCTCAAAATGAGAGGGTAATTCCAGCTTCATTGGGTTTATATGCAGGAATAAATATTAATATGCATAATCCTGATTTTATTTATCCTATAAATGGAAATGATATAAGTTTCAATAACACTTCTACCGGTTTTGGTGGAGCTCTTGGATTTACGGGATTTTATCAATTATCCAATATGTTTGTTATTTCTGGTAAATTAGGTTATAATGGACTTGGTGCAACCTTGAGTTCTAAGGAATATGAATTTGATGCAAGTCTGAATTATATCGAAATATCTCCTGAGTTACAATTCCATAATTTAATCCCTGTCAAAGATTTATTTCTGATTGGTGGATTGGAAACAGGGATACAATTATCTCCGAAATATTCAATCACGAATACTAATCCAAAAATTGAAAATGAAAATATTTCTGATGCAAAATTTAGGATTGCTGGAATAGTCGGTCTGGGATATTTTTTAGAATTAACCCGTGGAGTATATCTAACACCTGAATTAACATATAGATTATCATTTACTGATATATCGAATCAATCGAACTTGTCAAGTTGGAGTGTACCACAGATTAGATTAGGTGTCTCATTGACTTTTGCATTAACTGAACCTCCTGAGGTTACAGCACAAAAACCAAAATATTTTAATCTTGGATTCAAGGAAGTGAGATATTTTGATAATCAGGGAAATCCGAGGGCATTAGATAGGATTAAGGTAGAGGAAGTGAAATATACTGAACAATTTCCTCTTGTTGCAAGTGTTTTTAATGATGAAAACAAAGTTGAACCATCAAACAGCTCGCAGTTCCTTTATGCAAAATCTGATGCAGGGGAGTTTTCAATCAGTTCTTTAGTCCCTGACGCATTGCGTATCAATCAAAGTACATTGGATATTATAGGAACCAGAATGCTTGAATATCCTGATGCAAATTTAACTTTAACGGGGACTATTGACAATAAAGCAGAAGCAGTTAATAAAGACTTGTCATTGCAGAGAGCTCAGTTTGTCAAAGATTATTTAGTAAATAATTACAAAATAGCTCAAGAAAGGATAACTGTTAAAGGTGTCGGTTTACCCGAAAAACCTTCTACTTTGAAAGACCCTGACGGAATAGCAGAGAATAGAAGAGTTGAATTTAGTAGTTCAAATCCAAAAATATTGGAGCCGATTTTAATTCAAAAAGATAATCAAACTTATGCTGACCCGAATGTTATCGAATTTATTCCTTATGCTGAATCAAGTGATTCAATTTTGGAATGGAAGCTGTCAATCAATCAAAAAGGTAATGAAATTCGAACATTTGCAGGGAAGGGTGCTCCAGAAGTTGTGGATTGGGTCATTATTCCTAATGAATTAGTGAAAAGTGAAGTTCCTATAGAATATATTCTATGGGCAAAAAATGAAAATGATATTGAGAAGGAAGTAGCGGGTACAGTTCCGGTTGAATTTTATACATCTACAAGAAAGAAAACTGAAGACTTACCTGATAAAATAATAGCTAAATTCAGTTTAATTCTTTTTGATTTTGATGACGATAAAATATCTAAAAATGACATGGAAATTATTAATCGTGATATAATTCCTTTAATAAAATTCAATTCAACAGTAAAAATTATAGGATATACAGACAGAATAGGTGATGAAAATTACAACAAAGGTTTAGCTGAAAGGCGTGCATTATCAGTAAGAAAATATCTGGAATCAAAAGTCAAAACAGCAAAGTATGAATACCGAGGTGCAGGTGAAACTCCTGCTTTATTCGATAACGATTTGCCTGTTGGTCGTCAACTTTCAAGGACCGTACAGATTGAGATTATATCACCACGATAAAAATATTCAAAAAAAAATCCGACAATCCAAATAAGATTGTCGGATTTTTTATAATCAAGATGCCTTAAACATTAGGTTCTCTTTCTATTTCATATCTTCGTTTCCAAGCAAATAGATAATAGAAAGCAGGAATAACGACAAGCGTTAAAGCTGTGGAGCTAACAAGTCCACCTATACTTACTATACCCAATCCTTGCCTCATTTCAACACCCGCATCTCCTATTCCTAATGCCATAGGTAACATACCAAGTATTAAAGCGGCGGTTGACATAATAATAGGTTTCAGTTTTGTTGGGCAAGCCTCTATCAAAGCTTCACGTGTCTTCATTTTTCCTTCACGTCGTAACTGATTTGTGTAATCAAGCATTAAAATTGCATTATTGACAACAATACCGATTAGCATAATGATTCCCATCAGTGTTATAATATTGAAATTCAGGTCAAAATAATAAAGTGAAATAATTACTCCTATAAGAGCGAGCAGAACTGTAATCAATATATAAATCGGTTGTAAAAAGCTCTCCAAAATTGCAGCTAAAAGCATATATGTTAGAAGTACAGCAAGGAAGAATGTAAAAATCATATCTGCAAACATATCATTCATCATTTTTGTTGAACCACCCCATTTCCAGCTATAACCTGGAGGAAATTTTATCTGATTCATTCTATTTGTAATCTCACCAGTCACATTAGCAAGTGAAACTCCCTGTGCATTTGCACCGGTAAACTTAATAGAAGTATATTTATCTCTGTGCATTATGGTATTAAAGCTTTTTGAAAACTTTACGTCAGCAACTTGAGAAAGCTTAAAAGTTCCCATCTGAGATACAATAGTGATGTTACCAATTTTCTCAGGTGTATTCACAGATTCATCATTTAAAGTTACCAAAACATCATATTCATCGTTAGCTTCTTCGTATTTTGTAGAAACCAATCCCTCTATTGAAGCTCTGATAGTCATGGCTAAATCAAGAGCTGTCAATCCTGTTTCTGCAAGTTTATCCCGATAAGGAGTAATTGTAATTTCAGGTTTGCCCTCTCGGGAGGAATTATCAAAGTTAATTAATCCATTGATACTCTGAAGTTTTCTAATAACTTCACCTTTGATTTTTTCCACTCCGAACATATCTTGTCCCTGAATGAAAAATTCAATAGGACTTGTTCCTCCACCCATTCTATTCGGTACTTGAACCACGATTTTTGCGTTGGGTATATCCGCCAATTCATTAGTTAGAATTGATACCATGTCTGTCAATTTAATATTTCTATCTTTCACATCGCATAATTTTACTGTCATAGCCGCCATATTGGTACCTTTGTCCACATTGTTTTTCTTACCAAGATTTGTCAGCAAATAATCAACTTCTTTGTGCTGTTTAATCCTGCTTTCGATTTTATTAATGACCTTTGCTGTTTCGTCTAAGTTATACCCACCGGGCAATTCGGCGGTTACTTCTAATTCTCCGTTGTCTAATGTTGGCATAAATTCACCACCTAAATGAGGACCATAGATAATACCAACAACAATCAATAAAACGAATGAAGCTAAGATAACTAATAAACTTCTTATACGATTCTTTAAAATAATATTTAATATTGTTCTATAGTAACCGCTCATTGTACTTTCAAATGCATCAACCCATTGTCCGAATTTACCTCGTTTATTATCTTTACTCAAAATTCTTGATGCCAACATAGGTGTTAATGTAAAAGACATTAAAATGGACATCAAGGTTGCAAATGATGCCGCTAATGCCAGTTCGGCAAGGAAAAGACCAACCATTGATGACATATTTGCAATAGGTAAAAATACGACCATATTAGTCAAAGATGATGCTAAAACTGCTACTGTGACTTCTGTTGTTCCGTCGAAAGAAGCTCTTTTATTTAATTTACCCATGTTTTTGTGCCTGAAGATATTTTCAAGAACAACAACTGAGTTTGCAACCAATACTCCGACTGATACTGATAACCCCATTAATGACATCATATTCAAAGACATATCGAAAAGCGAAAACAGCAAAAACGAGGATATAATTGAAGTTGGCATTGACAATACAATTATGATTGTTGACCTTATATCTCCAATGAATACTAAAAGAATAATTGAAGTAAAGATAATTCCAAGCACAATATTGCTCATAGTATCATCAACAGAAGATTTAATATATAAGGAATGGTCATTGATAAGTTCCAAACTGCAACCTTCTGGTAAAGCCTTGTTAATTTCAGGCAATTCCTTTTTAATTTTTTCTGCAATTTTTACTACATTGCCATCAGGACTCTTAATTATACCGAGATTAACAATGTTTTCATCTTTTACTTTAGTCTTATTATTAAAATAAATTGCTCTTTCTCTGATTGTCTTTGCTCCGTCAACAACATTCGAGATTTCGCTTAATTTTTTATATCCAAAAGCTGTTGGTATTTGAATTTCCTTCATTGTTTCGATATCGGGGAATTTACCTTCCAATCTAACAGAAAATTCCTGGTCGTTAAGTTTAAAATAACCACCGGGTATATCTTTGTTTTGAATATTCAGAATTTGCATCAACTGGGGTAAAGAAATGGAATTCTCAAAAACAGTTTTGTTGTCAAGATTTACTTGTATTTCTCTTTCTTCTCCTCCGACAATATTGACTTTTGCAACTCCAGCAATTTGAGAAAACCTGTCTTTCAGTTGTTTATTAGCAATTTGATAAAGCTCTCTTGGGTCTAAATCTCCCCTTAGGACAATATTCATAAAAGGGAAAGCCGCAAAGTCAACCTTTTGTATAAGTGGTTTTTGGGCATCACTTGGTAATTTATTTGCAATAGCATCAATTTTATCTTTAACTTCCTGATTAGCAACATCTACATCTTTACTTAACTGAAATTCCATAATAATAATTGAAATACTTTCCATTGAGTAAGACTCAATTCTTTCAATTTCACTGATTGTCGAAATTTCATCTTCAATCTTTTTAGTTATTTGTGTTTCAATTTCTTTTGGACCAGCACCGGGATAAACTACTGAGATAGAAATAAAAGGTATTTGAACATCAGGCATCTGGTTTAAATTCAGGTTAACATAACTTAATGCTCCGAATAGTAAAATTACAAACAACACCATAGTTGTAAGTATTGGGCGATTAATTGATAATTTAGCTAAAAACACTTCTGTTCCTTTGTATTATTGATTTTAAAAATTGAAAGTTAATTTTTTATAATGTTAATTTTCAAGCCATCATTTAACTGTGTTTTACAACAATTAATGACGTTTTCTCCTTGGCTTAAACCATTCAGAACTTCCACATTTATTCCATCTTCTTTACCAATTTCTATTTCACGTCTTTGAGCTTTTCCGTCTTTTTCGACAAATATATAATTCCTGGAATCTTCAATTGTAATTAAATTTCTTGGTATAACGATGGCTTTTGGTCTATAATAAGTTTTAATGTACAAATCGGTTGTAACCCCACTCTTCAATTTCCTGTTTCCATTTGGAAAATGAACTTCAACTGGAAAGGCATGTGTTCTGGCGTCATAAGCAGGAGAGATTTCAGCAATCCTACCAACAAATTCTTCACCATTATATACTATTGTTGCGGGCATACCTAATTTAATTAAATTGATTTCTTTTTCGCTAACATTAATTGTTGCTTTTATTATATCCAATTGGGCAACGGTGAATAATGGTCGTGGCTGTCCGGGGTTTGCAACTGGTGGAATTTCTCCTTCCTTTACATATAGTTTAATTAGGGTGCCACTAAAAGGTGCCTCGACTCTAACCATTTGTTTCATTGCTTCAAAATTTCTCTGACTGACCTCATAATTTAATTTTGCATTATCAAAATTTTGTTGAGATGTCTCACCTGCCTCTGAAAGTTCTTTCATTCTCTTATATAATTTTTCAGCATTCTCCAAAGCAAGTTTTGCCTGAGAATATTGTAAAGTTGGAATGTCAGTAGGAAACTCTATTATTGTTTTTCCCTCTTTTACAAAATCACCTACTTTTGCATTGACTTTCTTAACATATTCACCTAAATTGGTACCTTGTGTTGATTCTTTGATACCTGACAATTTAGCAAAAAAAGTTAATTTTGTCTCAAACTCTTGGAAATCAATTTTTTGTACAGTGACGGGTAAACCTTTTTCGCTTTGCAATTCTTCCATACTTTTAGACTTTACTTTTTCTTCTTTCATGCACGAAGTTGATAATATTAGCATTGGAAGAATTGTAAAAAATAATGCTATTGTAAATTTTTTGTTAAACATCTTAAACTCCTGTTTTTATAATTATATTTTTTTATTTCATTTTTAATTTATTTTGGACGATTTCTTTGGTATTTACTTCTCCTGTTAATTGATTAATCTCTAACAATGCAGAAATATAATCAAATACAGCTTGAAGTTTATTAGTTTTCGCTTGTCTCAAAGCAACTTCAGCATTTTGAATATCCAACTGAGTTCCAGTGCCTTCGCGATATTTTATGTTTGCAATATCATATGCTTTTTGAGCAAGTGAAATGGTTTTTTCATGAATATCTATTTGAGTTTCTACCTTTTTAATATTTAAGAGCTTTGATTTAATTTGTGAATTAATAACCTCTTTCAGTTGTTCATATTGCTCATTGGATTGAAGAGAAGCTATTGTTGATTGCTGAACCTTTTCATTGGTTTTCAATCCATTAAACAGGTTGATTGAAAAATTCACACCGACAATACCTGTATTATACTTCATAAAATCAAAATTATCAGATTGACCATTAAAGGAATAACTCCCAAAAGCGGCAATTGTAGGCCAATAACCAGCTTTATCAAGTTCTATCATTTCTTTATCAATCTGTCTTTTTACTTCAAATGTTCTCAAATCAAAATTCTTTTGCATTGCTTTTTCGACAAGTTCATTTTCTGATGCAAGGTTGGCTTTTTCATATACTATATCTCCAATTACATCAATATCTTCGCTTTGAGCTAAGCCCATTGCTATTTTCAAACCATCTTTTGTACCGGAAAGAGTATTCTCTAACTGAATAACCATGGGCTTTAAATTTTCGACTTGAACTTCAGCTCTAAGTAAATCAAATTCTGAAACAATTCCTTGCTGATTGTAAGCCCTGACGTTTTTCAGATTTTGCTCGGCATTTGCTAAGCTCTCTTTCATTATTTCGAGCATCTTTTGTGTTAGTAATACCCCATAAAATGCCTTACTCACATTGGTTACAGTTTTTGCAACATTAGCATGCAAAGCTTCCTGAGATAAATTCAGGTAAATATGTGAAGCACCAATGCCTTTAAGTACAGCAGAATTGAACAAAACCTGACTCACAGATAATTTTGCTTCATAAGAATTTGCTAAAGCCATTGACATCAAGCTGTATTTTTCCTTATAAGGTTGGTCATAATGAAAAGGTATTGGTTCACCTCCGTTAGGGTTTGGAATGAGAACACCCGTATGGGACATGGTCATTAAAGTTGAATAAGTCAATAAACTTTGGAAATCAATAAAAGGTATTTGAGGTTTCTTCAAATAATGCAAGAAATTTGCGGATAAGTCAACTGTGGGCATTGCGTAGCCATAAGCTTCATCTACCCTGGCATTAGCTTTTTTTATTTCCATCAATGCAATTTTTATGTCAACATTATTTTGAATTGCTATATCAATTGCATCATTCAAAGTTAATTGCCTGGCATTTGCAAAATAATTACAGGATAGAGTAATTATGATGGCAAAACCAAATAATTTCAGTCTTTTTTTAAGTAATTCGTTCATGTTCATCAAAATTTATTATTCATCAAATTATTTACTAAAATCTAAATTTTCATATTCATTTTTTCCTTGTTCTGTTAAAGAACCAGTTAAAAGAACATCAATAATGTTTTGTATAGCTTCCTGATTTGTTATGGGTAAATCTGATAAAACTTCAGGAACAAGAATGTTGTGAAGGGAATTATAGTAAATCAAATAAAAAATATCTTTATTAATATTCGATTTAATCACTCCCATACTAACCCCGATTGAATGTAACTTAGTAAAGTTGCTCTTAATCTGCTTAGCTCTGAAGTTTTCTATTTTTTCCCATTGCTTTGGAGAAAACCTTTTTATATCTTCGAAAAATTCCTTTGTAAATGTACAGGAAGTCTTTGACATTATATTCCATAATTTTTTAAGATTCAAAAGAAAATTAGAGTTATCTTCTTTCATTTCCCTTACAATTGAATTTACATGTCTTTTAATATCTTTCAAATCTCTGTCTATTATCTCCTCAAGCAGATTTTCTTTTGACGGGAAATATTCATATAAAGTTCTTTTGCTTATCCCAAGGGAAATTGCAAGATTTTGAGTATTTACTTTACTAAAACCATTTTTCAAAAATGCTGTTTTAGCTTCAGCTATAATCCTTTCTTTAATATCTGCCCTTACTTTTTTCATAATAAAAACTATAAAAACTAAATTAATTTTTTCAGTACCTACAAAAATACAAAATATTTTTGATTGATAAGCAAATAACGAATTAAAAAAAAAATAGTTTCAAAAAAATTGTCTCGAATCTAATTTTTTTTGTTTCTGTAATAGATGGGTTTTTAATAAATGTTGCTATATTAATATAAATTAATTATATAAAAAATAATTTTTTTTTAAATTCATAATTCAGATTTAGTCTAAATTATTTAAATTAATTAGTTACAATTAAAATTAAATGTTTTTTTAAAAAAATAATTTTATGAAGTTGGTATTCTTTTTGATATAAATTATTAGTTGAAAATAAAAATATAATATAGATGAGGTTTCCATGAAAAAAATATTACTAATAATGATTTTCCAGATGTTTCTTTTGTCTCAGGAAAGTATAGCAGGGGATTTTTGGCTAAAAACCAAAGGTCCATATGGTGCAAAAATAAGTAGAATTTCCATTGATACAAGTAATGGTTTTATATATCTTGCTACAAAATCAGATGGGGTTTACAGAAGCACAAACAATGGGCAAACATGGAATTCTTACAATGATAATGCCATAAATTATGACGCAAATAAAATGTGGATTCATCAATCTGTTAACCATATTGCTGTTGGACCAACAGGAAATCTATATGCTGCTACTGATTCGAGTGGAATATTTAAGAGATTAGCTAATCAAAGCTCATGGTCAAAAAAAGCAATCACTAATAATCCTGTTATATATTGTATCTATATTTTAAAAAACGGTGATTTACTTGCAGGTACTAATGCTTCTGCTGTAACTAAATCAGTAAATGACGGAAATAATTGGAGTTTAATTACTTCCGGTCTTAGTTCTATAACAAACGTTTTTTCTATTGTGCAGGCAAATAATAACAACATATTAATTGGTACAGATAAAGGAATTTATAAGAGTAGCGATGGTGGATTAAACTGGGTTAGTGTTGATAACTCTGTGGGTCAGGTCAATTGTTTAAGCAAATCAAATGATGGGCTAATTTTAATGGCAGCAACAGACAAGGGAATTTATGGAAGTACAAATAATGGCGACTCATGGAATGCTCAAAGTAGTGGGATGCCACAAAATACAAAAGTGATTTCATTAGCATATCACAAAGATGGTTACTTTATAGCAGGTACTGAATCAAATGGTTTTTATTTCAGTACACCCTCTACATATATATGGACACAATTTAATACTGGTCTGGAAACTACAAAAGTTAGAGCAGTTGCTGTAAACAAACAAGGAGAGATATTTGCTGGAACAAATTTTGCTGTTTATAAAAGTCCGAATACATCAGGTAGCTGGACTGCGATAAATACTGGATTAGGACAACGTACTATCAACAGGTTTGCTTCTATTGCCAACCGTGCTGATGTTTTAGCGGCAACTGATTTAGGTATTTATAAAACAACAAATAGCGGTGAAAGCTGGATGCAATTAAATCAAGGGATTGGTGAATACATTGACATTTCCTCAATAGTCATTGCGAGAAACGGTAATATTATTGCTGGTACTAAAGGAGATGGATTATATTATTCAACAAATTCAGGTGCTAACTGGATAAAATTGAATGACCCTAACTTTACTGCTACTGATGTAACAACACTTGATAGCAATAGCTTAGGGATATTATGGGCTGGAACAAAAAATCAAGGTGTTTTCAAAAGTAATGATATCACAGGTATGTCTTGGAGTCGGGGTAATGGAGATTATATTGAAAGCAAAGAGATCCTGTCATTTGTTGTTGGAGCGAATGATGTTACTTATGCAGGTACAGCAAATGATGGGTTATACAGAAAACCATATAATGATGCTAATTGGACAAAGGTTAACCAAGGACTTTTCGGTGTAGGGCACAATACTGTATATGCTCTCGCTTTTACTAATACAGGAGGACCGAACGGAGTGCTTTATGCGGCTACAAATATTCGTATCAGACGTTCAAATGATAATTCTCTTGGGAGCTGGTTTGATGCAATGGGAACGTTGCCTGGTTCTGCAATTGCATTAACAGCTTGTGAAAATGGCTGGGTTCTTGCAGGTGTTAAAAATAGTAAGGGGGTATACATTGATTCAACGACAAAAAATGGAGATACTTGGTTAAATATTATCTCAAATAGTGGGATTAATAACTACGAAACACAAGCACTGGCTGTAAGTGGACGAGGGTATATTTTTGCAGGTACTAAAGGGGGAGGGTGTTACAGGAGTGAACAGTCAACGAGTAGCAGAATGCTCTCAATTACAACAAATCAAAAAGACACTATCCCATTACAACAAACTGATAAAGTCAACTTTATTTTAAATATAGTTGATGGAGGAGGTAATCCAATTTCAGGGGCAACAGTTACTATAAAAAACGACTTAGGTCTAACGCTAAATGATTTAACTACAAATAGTTCTGGTGTTGCGAGCATTGAGATAACAATTCCATCACTTTTGTCAGATGGATTGTATACAATGAATTTCAAGGCTGATAAAATCGGGTATTTGGTGAGTGAAGAAAGGATTGTTTATCTTGATGTGCAGAGGCAGAGGGTTTTTCTGGAAATAGAGCCAAAGACTGAACAATTTCGGGATTGGGACCAAGAATACAAATATGATATTATAACAAAAAACAGAGATGGGCAGACATTAAAAGGTATCAAAATCTATGTTGATGATAAATTAAAGAACATAAAGAAAACACTTATATCAGACAATGAAGGAAAAGCTCAATACAGCGACATTGTTCCAAATAATCATCCAGAACAAACTTATGAAATCGCCTTTGTTGCCGAAGACCCTGCCGCTTATTATTTTAACAGTGATACTGCAAGGAGATTAGTAACGGTTGACCATAATGACATTGTGATTAATGGTGAAAAAAATGTTTGTGTTAATAACACTTATACATATTCCACAGACAACGATGCTTCAAAATCATTCGTATGGAAATCAATTGTTGGTGGACAATTTCTATCCAATACAAATAGTACAACAGTTAATATTAAATGGTTAACTCCAGGAGATGGAGAATTTACTTTGGAACAGACAATAATATCCACTCAAGTGAAAACCTCCAGAACATATAGGGTTACTATTTCTGATTTACCTGTGGTTACTTTAAATGATTTTAATAAATCAGTGTGCCCAAATGAACCATTTGAGCTTACCGGAGGATTACCTGAAGGTGGGGTTTATTCAGGACCAGGGGTAAATAATGGATTTTTCTATGGAGACAGTGCAGGTGGTCAGGGGACTTACCCGATAACTTACACTTATACCAGTGATGTAGAACCATACTGTATTAACTCTGCTACAAAGAATATTACTGTTGTTGCTCTACCGAATGTTACATTAAATTTAGACTCAACTGTTTTTTGTGAAAGTTACTTTCCATTCCCGCTGACAGGTGGCAATCCTGTCAATGGGACATATTCGGGACCAGGTGTTACTAATAACATTTTATATCCTTCGCAAGCTGGAGTTGGTACACACGAAATTACTTATTCCTATACTGATGAAATTACTGGATGTACAAATTCAGCAAAGCAGAATATTACAATTAATCCGGCTCCAGTGGCAAGCATTAATATTCCTAACCCGAATATATGTGAAAGTATTACTGATTATGATTTAGCAGACAAAGGTTCTGAAGCTGGTAAGTTTTCAGGACCGGGAGTGGATTTTCAAACGCAGAAGTTCAATGCACAAGCGGCTGGTCTTGGTACACATAGACTGGTTTTTGTTACAGACAGGAAGACAGGGAATTGTCCTGGTATGGCTGCAATCGATATTACAGTTGTTGCAGTTCCATCAACCCCCACAATTAGTTATGGACCAACACCGACGGATACAGTCTGGCTTGAATCTTCAGCTCCATCAGGTAATACATGGTATAGAAACGGTTCAATGATTAGCATTGCAGAAGGTCGAAATGACAAACGAATTTATCCCGAGATTGGTGGAAACTACACAGTGACAGTAACAGATGCAAATCCACCTAATTGTGAATCTTTCCATTCTTTACCATTTAGTTTCAAAGCAACTGCAGCATCAGGCTCATTTGTTACTGAAGCATCTGAATCTGGTGAAATTGCTCCTGGGAAGATTTTTAATATTTCTATCAAAATCGGAGATGTTACTGACATAAAAACTAAAAGAATAGATTCTGTTAGTGCTGATATGGTTTATAATGCTTCAATGATGTATCCACAAGGTACAACACCAATGGGAACAGTAACTAATCATAAAAGAACAATACCATTAGCAATTAAATTTAATCCCGATAACATATCCCAAGGCACAACACTTACAAATTTGGAATTCAAAGCAACAATCGGAAGCGAAGAAAGCACAATAATAAATTTTGAAAATGTAAAAACCTGGAGAAACGGATTACAACTTCAATCAAATTTTGGAATATCAAATCTTGAAATTAAAATTAAAGTAAACAGGAACAGTGGAATACCATTATTGTTTGGGGTACCACCAGGAGAGTATTTATTGAGTTATTCTATCAAACCAAACCCGGCAAGTGAAAGAATCAAAGTTGAATATACAATAGTGAAGGGAGTGTGGATAAATATATATGTAACTAATATTAACGGGGAGATATTAAAGAAGATTTATGAAGGCGAGGCAATGGAAGAAGTTAATTCAGTTGAAATTGATGGTAATGAATTAATGAGTGGGAATTACTATGTTATTATGCAGACAGTTTTTGATAAAAAGGCAATACCGCTACAAATAATTAAATAAGATGTATAAAAGAGTAAATTTGAGAGAGAATGAGACGTAATATTTAAAAATTATTTTTGGAAAAAGAAAATTAAGTAAACGGGAAAAATATATGAGAAAAATATTAATGGTGAATATATTATTATTTTTAATAGGTATTAATTTAAAGGGACAATCAGCTTATGAGGTTGAGCGAAAACAGGATTCATTAGGATTGTATTCATCTAAATATGGATTATTTGCTGGCATGGGGTATAATATGCATAGTGCAAGGGATTTTTATGGGTTTTATATGGGATTACCTGATGGAGGAGTAAGGAGTTTTTCGGGAATAGGAGTAAACTTAGGTGGTGTATGGGAAAAAGGATTAAATGAGAAAATGAATATGATTTTAAAAGGGGGAGTATTCGATTTGAGTGGAAGTTTTCAGGAAAAATATAATATAGAAAATGTAGGAACAGATGGAGAACCAGTAACAGCAAAAATGGAGGCAACATTTGAGGCAAGTTTGACAAGTCTTGGTGTCGAGCCATTGTTATCTTATGAGGTAAGCAAAGGAATAAATCTTTTAGGTGGTGGAGAAATCAACTATTTACTTTCGGCAAAATACAGTCAAAATGAAATAGTAACTAATAAAAATGATGGGGTGCCAGCATTTACTGAAAATAATAAATGGGAAAGGAATACTGAAACAAATAAAGCGATACCGACAGAAGCAAAACCTTCTTCTATACTTTTGGGTTTGACTTTTGGAGGGAGTTATGATATAGAACTTACACGAAAATTTATTACAAGTATTGATATGATGTATTCACTGGGTTTGATGAGCATAACAAGCAAACCAACATGGGGGGTGAGTTCATTGCGTTTAGGAATAACGGGAAAATATGTTGGTGAAAGACCATGTCCTCCGGGAATGACAAGAAATGCAGAAGGGCAGTGTGAAGAGTTGCCGTGTCCTGCAGGACAAATCAGGAATGAAGATGGTGAATGTGAGTGTCGTAAAGGGATGTTCGTAAATAAAAGAGGTGATTGCGAATGGCCACCATGTGCTGAAAGAAATCAAAAGAGAAATGAAATTGGAGAGTGTATTCAATTTTTATTTGCAGAAGTAAAAGCTGAACCGATTTTAACATCTGGTTTACCAGCTACTACATCTGATATAGAATTGAAAGAAGCAGAGTCAATAACAGAACAATCAATTATAAATTACATCTTTTTCGAAGAGAAGAGTGCATCAATACCATCAAGATATATTAAAATGAGCGATGAGACTGAGGTAGCTAACTTTACAGAAGAAAAAGGAGGGATATCTGGAGATGTAATGAAAACGTATTACAATGTTTTAAATATTTTGGGTTACAGACTATCAATCAATCCATTTGCAAATGTTACTTTACAAACATATAATATGGGTGGGAGTGAAGCAGGAATGAGTGATTTACCTGACAGAAGAATTGATTCAGTATCGAGATATTTGCAAGCAGTCTGGAAAATACCTGAATTCAGAATAAAAAGGCAAATATATAACTTAGCACCTGAAATAGCACGTTCAAATGACAAGATGTTGCTGGATGAATATCGTCGAGTTGAAATAAATGTTGATACAGCTAATCTTGGCATTTTAAGACCTGTGCAAATGAAGAATTTGGTGTTAAGAATGAACAGGCCAAGGATTGATTTTCTTTTCGATATAATGCCAATGACAAAAATTGAATCATGGAAATTGAAGGTTACACAGCAGGATAAAATTTTGCACGAAGTTTCAGGAAAAGTACCAGAAGATAAAACAAAACCAGTTGAATATACTAGTTGGTTTGCTGGTGCTACAGCGAATCAAATAAATCCAAATATTTCTACACTCGATTACGAATTGGAAGTAAAAGACAGAAATGGTGAAATTGCAAAAGCAAAAAATAGTCTGAATTTAAAATATGTGAAATTTGACCCAAAATTAAAACCTGAAGAATCTGACTCTACTTTCAGAATTTACTATTTTGTTTTCAACGACAGTGATGTTCAAAGAGACATTAGGAATTTATCAAGGTATTTAAATGATATTGACTTCGACGCTTTTTCTTCAAAAGTCACAATTACTGGTTATACAGATAAAAAAGGTGACCCAAATACTAACAGATTGTTGAGTGATGCAAGAGCAAGAGAGCTGGCTAATTATCTGAAAGAGAAAAAAGAATTGAACCTTGCGAGGACTTCTGCAGCTGGAAGAGGATTTGTTGAATTATTTGACAATTCATTGCCTGAAGGGAGAATTTATAACAGACTTGTTGTGGTAGAAGTATCTACGCCAATGAAAGAAAAAGAAAAACTTGAAGATTTAATTGAAGGGTGTTTTGTTTTAATATTTTCTGATGAAAACGAAATGAAATCAAAATCCGTTCTTGATTATCTTCAACAAAGAGGTGCAAAGGATATTTTCATTGAGAAATATAGTCCAAAGGGACTCGATAAAACATATTATCGTGTCAGGTCAAAATCCTATAAGGAAGTTAAGGAAGCTGTTGAAGTTAGAGGTAAGTTAAATGTATATTTACGTCAACTTAGTTTAGAAAAACCTCCTTCGGTAGATTGCTCTAAAAAGGAGAAAAAATAGCTAAAATAGAAAAATTAAGAATTTTTCAGATTATTCACACGTTTTTTGTAAATTTGATAACTAAATAATTACATTAATTTTTATGAGTAGTAAAATGATGAAGAACCAAAATTTATTATTACTGATGCTGGTAATTTGGGGATTTACCCAGACAAATGAACTATTCAGTCAGGATGAAGCAAAAGCTTATGTGCCAGAAAGAATTATAATGTGGGAACGTCCAGGGCAAAGAGAAGTATTAAAAAAATGCGAAGAACATTTAATTATATACGTTGGAGCTGAAGCAGAATTGACTTATATGAGATATATTGAATCAAGGGTTGAAGATGAATATATTCTGGAGTTAAATACTCACCAGACTCAAGCTAAACCAAAACCTATTGATGTGACTCAAAGTATAATTATTCCTGCCGATGGTTCTTCACCTATTGCTTTAAAAAAGACAAGTGATAAGGCAGTAAGGGAAATTATTTTTTCAAAAATGGGACAAAAGGAGCAGGTTTTAGCTGGTGAAACTGTAAATATCAGATACGATGGTATAAATCCTGAAAAGGTTTATATTTCATACGAATCATTCGAAGATGGATATTATCTGGAACTTTCTTCTTTGATGGAGCAAAAGGTTGTGAACTTTGGTAAAAGATGTCAATCATTCATTGTAGCTTCTCCGGCTACCACTACCATTAGGGTTGAAGATGTTGTCCGTTATGAGCAATTAATCTGGACACCGAGAGAAGATAATTCATGGGAAGTAAGAATAGGCACAGTTCAGCAAGGGTGTAAAAGTGTTGCTCTCGATGCTATCGAAAAGTTAAGAACAAGAGAATATGAATCCAATGTCCCTATTGAAAAGAAAGGCAATAAAGGGAAATAAGTATCTTTCGGAAAATTGATAAGCTAAGCGATGTAAAAATATATTGATAATTATCTTAAATAAATTAAATGCTGAATATGAAAAATCTCACCAAAATAATTGTAATGATATTTTTGATAAATTTACCAATAAATATCGCTCTAAGTCAGGAAACATGGGAAACATTGAACGAAAAAACCAATAGTTATTATTTACAAGGGAAATATGAAGTAGCACTTGAATATGCTGAAAAAACTTTAAGACAAGCAGAAAAAGAGTATGGTAAGGAAAGTAAATTTTATGCCGCTTCACAAGATTTATTAGCTTTGTTATATCAGCAATTAGAAGAATATCAAAAAGCAGAACCTTTATTTTTGGAATCATCAAAAGCATTTAAAAAATTTTTCGGAGAAGGTCATCCTCATTATGGGTTAAGTGTATTTCATATCGGCTTTTTATATTATCAGATGAATCGCTTTAAAGAAGCTGAAGAAAATCTAAAATTATGCAGAGCAATTTATGAGCAAAATTATGGTGTTGGGAGTCAGGAATATGCGCTTCCGACTTATTATTTAGCAAAATTGTATTTTGATGAAAAAAGATACAGAGAAGCAGAAAGAAATTTTTTAGAAGTTTTACCGATTTATAAGAAGGAATTTGGTGAAGGTGATAAAACAACAATTATGAGTTATGTGACTCCCGTATATGAATTAGCCGCATTGTATAAAGTCCAAAGAGAGTTCAAAAAAGCAGAACCTTATTATATTGAAATTCTTAGTCTTTTCAGGCAAATATATTCAGAAAACTCAGTTGAATATGCAAATGCTTTAAGTAATTTAGCCGATGTTAAAGATATTTTAGGTGAACACGATATAGCTGAAAAAATGCTGGATACAGCTTTGATTTTATATGACAGATATTACGGAACAAAGCATCAATTATATTTAAAAACTATTCAAAGACTTGCCAGGGTATATGATAATCAAGGGAAATATGAAAAGTCAAAACAGAATTGGGATAGAATATTAGATGAATATCTTACTCAGGTAAATAATTATTTCCCATCATTGAGTGATGTTGAAAAAGGAAGGTTTTATAGTAATATCAATCCAAATTTTGAAGAATTTAACTCTTTTGTTCTTAGATGGATGAAAAAGGATGAATCATTGCTCGGGAAAATGTATGATAATCAGCTTGCTACAAAGGCTTTACTTCTTAATGCGTCAAATAAGGTGAGGAGGCGAATATTGAGTAGTGGTGACAGGCAACTTATCGAAAAATTTGAAAGTTGGCGTTCAATCAAAGAAAAATTGGCTACATTTTATTCTCTTTCTAAAGAGAAACTTGAAAAAAGCAAGATTGATATTGCTATGTTTGAAAAAAAGGCAAATCTAATTGAGCGTGAACTAAGCAAGGAATCAGAAATATTTGCTCAAGAGTATTCAAAGAAAAAAGTGACATGGCAAGAGGTTAAAAGCAAGTTAAAACCGGGAGAAGCGGCAATAGAAATTGTTAGATTCAGACATTATAGCAGACATTGGCTTGATTCCGTTTATTATGCAGCTTTGATACTTGAATATGGTTCAAAAAATGAAAATGCTCCTAAACTAGTGTTAATGACAAATGGCAAACAGCTTGAAGATGAATATTTGAAATGTTACAAAAACATGATAAGACATCAATTATTTGATAAAGATTCTTATTGGGCTTATTGGCAAAAAATTCAGGATAACTTAAGTGATAATATTACTAATGTTTATATTTCGTTAGATGGTGTTTATAATCAAATAAATCTTGTAAGCTTGCAACTTCCTGATGGCTCTTATCTTTTAGATAAATTAGATATACACGTTATTCACAATACAAGATACTTGGTTGACAGAGAAAATACAAATAATATCGCTGGTGCTGAAACAGCAGAACTCTTTGGCTATCCGAATTTTGATTATGACAAGACCAAAGAAAAAATTGCAATGGTAGATAATTCCAAGAAAACATCTGATATGATGAGCGTAGATTTAACAAGCAACAAACCTTGGGATAACTTTAAAATTGCTAAAGCAAAACAGGAAATTAAACTATTAAAAATAACTGAATTACCCGGCACAGAACAAGAAATCTCTGAAATCTACCAATTATTAACAGGGAATAAATGGACAGCCGATAAATTTTTAAAAGAACAAGCTCGGGAAGCAACTATAAAAAAGATAAATAACCCAAAAGTTTTACATATAGCTACACATGGATTCTTTTTGAAGGATATGGAAGATAGCCCTGACGCTAAGGTTTTTGGAGTAGAAAAGGAAGCCGCATTAGAAAATCCCTTATTACGTTCGGGTCTTTTATTTGCAGGTGCAACAATTGAAATTTCAGGTGCAGGTAATAATGATATTGATGACAATGATAATGGTATCTTAACAGCTTACGAAGCTATGAATCTTGATTTGGATAAAACTGAGCTGGTTGTTTTGTCTGCTTGTGAAACTGGTTTAGGAGAAGTAAAAAATGGTGAAGGTGTCTATGGTTTACAAAGAGCTTTTGAAGTAGCAGGAGCAAAAGCAGTAATTATGAGTCTTTGGACGGTGGACGACTTTGCTACAAGAGAATTGATGACTACTTTTTACTCAAATTGGCTAAAATCAGGAAATAAACGGGATGCTTTCAAACAAGCACAAATGTCAATGAAGAAAAATTATCGCTGGCCCTATTATTGGGGAGCTTTTGTAATGGTAGGGGAATAATTAATATCAAAGTACCCGGTACTATGATTTCATATTTCGAGAATCTATTAAAATATAGAACGGTTTTAGCAATTGTTGGTCCTACAGCATCAGGTAAGACAAAGGCATCAATCGAACTCTCAAAATTAATCAATATTGAAGTTATTTCTGCTGATTCAAGGCAAGTCTTTAAATATCTTAACATTGGAACAGCAAAACCTACAGCTGATGAATTAAATGCAGTTAAAACATATTTTATTGATTATCTTGAACCAGATAGCTACATTAGTGCTGGTCGCTTTGCTAAGGAAGCTCAAATTATTATTGAACAGATTTTCAAAAAAAATAAACTTCCTGTAGTAGTTGGAGGTACTGGACTTTATATTCAAGCTTTATGTGAAGGTATATTTGAAGATAAAAT
>RCNQ01000332.1 GCA_003731675.1 Bacteroidetes/Chlorobi group bacterium ChocPot_Mid | reverse complement strand
TTACGCGATTTTCCGAAACAATACCCACTCTGTCCCGTTCCCTGATTCCAAGCTCCATAAGCCCTAAAGCAAAGCATTCGACCATCTCTCTTAATTCCTCATGGGTTATGTCTTTGTAGACTCCCTGTACCTTGTATCTAATTGCCGCTTTAGAATTACCATACTTGTTGGCAAGTTCATTATACATAGCTGGTATAGTTTCAAAACGCATACATCCTCCAATAATTTGTAAAAAATGAGATTTCGAACAAAATAAAATAACAAATCATTTAGTTTTATGAAAATAAATTATTTTTAATCTTTTTAAATCAAGAAAAAATATATATATTGTATTTTGTAATTATAATTTTCAAAGAATACAGTTAAATGAAATCAATCATAAATACAATACTTTTTCTGCTGATTTTTGCAAGTGTATCATTTGCAAAAAACAAGGTAATCATGATTGATATCAATAGTGGTATCGGTCCTGCTACTGCAGAATATATACATTCAGCAATTAAATATTCCGAAGAGCAACAAGCAGAAGCCCTCATCATCAAGTTAAACACACCCGGAGGTTTACTTGAATCTACAAGAGGTATTGTCAGCAATTTGCTTTCTTCTGAAGTACCTGTTGTGGTTTATGTCGCTCCAGCTGGTGCAAGAGCAGGTTCTGCCGGAGTATTTATTACACTCGCCGCAAACGTTGCTGTAATGGCTCCGGGTACAAACATAGGAGCGGCTCACCCTGTGGGATTAGGCGGGCAAAGTGATACTAACTCTGCAATGACCGACAAAATCACAAACGATGCTTCAGCTTTTATGCGAACCATAGCAAAAAAAAGAAACAGAAATGTCGAATGGGCAGAATTAACTGTAAGAAAAAGTATCAGCGCAACTGAAAACGAAGCTCTTGACAGTGGAGCTATTGATTTCATTTGCCCTAATATTGATTCTTTACTGACTGCAATTAACGGATTAAGTGTCGAGCTTCAATCAACTACTTTCACAATCAATACAAATAACGTTGAAATTGAAAACTACGAACAAAGCTGGAGGATGAAACTTCTTGCACTAATAAGTGACCCTAATATAGCATATCTTCTGCTAATGCTTGGTATCTACGGAATATTTTTCGAACTATACAATCCCGGCTCCATATTCCCTGGAGTGATAGGAGGTATTTCCATAATTCTTGCCGCTTACTCATTGCAGATGATGCCTGTCAACTATGCAGGTTTAGCTCTTATTCTTCTTGCTGTTGTTTTGTTTCTCCTTGAAATCAAAGTCCCAAGTTATGGTATGCTGACTATTGGCGGGGTTATCAGCATTTTACTTGGTTCATTAATGTTAATCGAACCCGAATCCGAATTAGAATTTGTGAGTATATCTATGAGCTTAATAATAACAGTAGTAATTCTGACAGCTTTATTCTTTATATTTATTGCCGCACTTGGAATAAAAGCTCAAAGCAAAAAAGATGCAAGCGGAAAAGAAGGATTAATCAGTGAAATTGGTGTCGCTTTGACCGATTTCGATGCAAAATTCAAAGGAAAAGTCAGAGTTCACGGTGAAATCTGGAATGCAACTTCTGATGACAACATCAAAGAAGGCGACGAAATAATCGTTTCTGCTGTCAAAAATATGGTGCTAAGCGTAAAAAGAAAATAACTTGATTTTTTATATACAAAGGAGGATTTATGCCACAATTAGTAATATTAGTTTTCATTTTATTGATAATTATGTCATCAATAAAAGTAATGCGTGAATACGAAAGAGCAGTGGTTTTCCGTCTTGGAAGATTGATTGCTGTTAAAGGTCCTGGCTTGATTATACTTATCCCTTTCATTGACAAAATGATTAGGGTTAGTTTGAGAACAGTTGTTATGGATATCGAACCACAGGATGTAATAACGAAAGACAACGTTTCTATCAAAGTTAACGCTGTTCTTTATTTCAGAGTAATGGAGGCTGACAAAGCGATAGTTGATGTCGAAAATTATTTGTTCGCTACTAATCAATTAGCTCAAACGACACTAAGAAGTATCTTAGGACAATCAGACCTTGATGAAATACTTGCAGAACGTGAAAAAATCAATCATCGCCTTCAACAAATAATTGATGACCACACAGAACCCTGGGGCATCAAAGTATCTTCCGTGGAAGTTAAGCAAATTGACCTGCCAATAGAAATGCAAAGAGCAATGGCTCGCCAGGCAGAAGCTGAAAGAGAAAGACGTGCTAAAGTTATCAACGCTGACGGTGAATACCAAGCCGCAAGAAAACTTGCAGATGCCGCTCAGCAGATTCAAGAGTTCCCTATCGCCTTGCAATTAAGATTCCTTCAAACTCTATCAGACATTGCAACGGAAAAGAATTCTACAATAGTTTTCCCTGTCCCTATTGACTTGCTGACTCCTTTTATGGAAGGTGCACAATCAAAAGCAAAAGAAATTATCAGCAAAATCAGCAACGAACTTGAAAACAAGGAATAAGAAAAATATTTATGCAGGAATCCTGCACTTCGGGTTCCTGCATCTTTGATACTCTAATGATAAAAGTACAATGAAAATAAAAAAAATCGAAATAAAAAATTTTAAAAGCTACAAAAACCTTAATATTATTTTTGATAAGTTCAATGTCCTTATCGGACCTAATGCCGCCGGGAAATCAAATTGTATTCAAGGCATCAAGTTCTTCCGGGATATAGTTAATGAAGGATTGGATAATGCTGTCTCTATGCAAGGAGGAATCGGCTATTTAAAAAATCTGAATTCAAATCTTCATAGCGACGATATCAGCTTTTCAATTATATTCGAACCTGACAAACCATTCAAATTCTCAAAAGAAAAAAATAACATTCACTACGAATTCCGGATACTCGAATTTGAATACCGCTTTATTTTAAATGTATTCAACAACGACAGTGAGTACAAAATCAAAAGCGATTCTCTCACACAGATTTATGAGCTTTTTAAATACGAAGGTAAAAAGAAAGAACCGCTTTTTAAAAGTAAATTCAATATATCAAAAAAATCCGATAAATTTACTTTCAGTTTTTCCAAAAAAGCACATCACCCTTTCTCTCATTCGGAATTGAAAGAATTATTTTTTATTGGGTTCAATGACTTCACCATCGAAAAAAGGTTGCTACGAAGCAGTGAACTAAAAAGAAGTTTACTTCTCGAAACTCCTCTTTACTTTATGCCGCATGTTGAAACTTTGAAAAGAGATTTCTCTAAAATATCAATTTATGATTTTGACCCAAAGCAACCGAAAACAGCTACATCTGTTGCAGGAAAAGCTCATCTCGAAGAAAATGGTGAAAACATCGCTATCGTTCTGAAAAGAATTTTAGCCGAAGACAACCAAAAAAGAAAATTCCTGAACCTTTTAACTTATCTCTTACCTTTTGTCGAAAAAATTGATGTTGAAAGTTTGTTGGACAAATATCTGCAGATTGTAATAAAGGAAAAATATACGAGCAACAAGCTGATTCCCGGTTTCCTGCTTTCTGATGGCACTATATTCCTGCTTGCTATCATTATTGCAATGTATTTTGAAGATAAACCAATCGTCCTTTTCGAAGAGCCCGAGCGGAGGATTCATCCTTACCTTATCTCCAAAGTTATTGATATGATGAAAGACGCTTCTGCAACAAAGCAGATTATTCTTTCTACTCATAATCCTGAAATTGTCAAGTATGCCGGCTTAGAAAATATCAACTTCATCTCTCGTGACCCAGACGGCTTTTCCGTAATTATAAAAGCCCACGAAAGAGATGAGATAAAAACTTTTCTCGAAAATGAAATCGGTATTGAAGAATTATATGTACAAAACTTATTAAGTTAAACAAATAAATCCTATGATTAATTTTTATACAAAATCGACAATTTTCCTGGTGTTCCTAATCATTATCATCGGATGCAGTAAACCACCGGGATTTACACGCTACACATTCAAACCTGAGGAAAACCCAACAGGTCTGAAAAAAGAAAATAAAAATCTAATTGAAGGAAAAGAAAGCATTTTCAAACTGCATATGAAAGATGCGACTGTTTATATTATGAAGGATTGGGATTTCGATGAAAAAGATTCAGTCGTTTTTGGCTATGGTGCTTTGTTTGATGCTAACAGAAAATTACTACAAAAAGGTAATTTTCGAATTCCACTAAATTCAATTGCTCTTGTGGAAACCAACGAACAAAACATCAATCCTGC
The DNA here is from genome assembly GCA_003731675.1 of Bacteroidetes/Chlorobi group bacterium ChocPot_Mid. Classification (GTDB taxonomy): domain Bacteria; phylum Bacteroidota; class Ignavibacteria; order Kapaibacteriales; family UBA2268; genus ChocPot-Mid. The sequence continues at coordinate 2,455 of RCNQ01000332.1, read as the reverse complement.
AATTGTATCAATGACTTTGATTACCGGAGCTTCCCTCGCAATGACAATTTATTGCATTTTGAATCCTAAAGCATGCTTTGGTTCCTGCCCGACATTTTATGCATGGAACGGGAATGAAATGCAACTGCAAGCTGAAGGATTTTCCGGTTCTATTGCACCTTCTCTCGAAGAAAAAGATATTGATGCCCTTTACTTTGCTAAATCGCAAGACGGTTATTTAAAATTGAAAATGACTAATGAAGCTCTCGAAACACACGTGGTAAGGTATGCAGATATTATTGCAGTTCCAAAATCAAAAAATGCAAGGGTTTTTTGCAATACTAATGGTCAATTCCTCGAATCAGATGAAATTCTTTCACCTGTCAGTACCAAAGCTAATGAAGGAGACATACTCGACAAAATCATTAGCTTCGATGCTATTCAAAGATTTTGTCCGTCAGATTCCAATAATTTATCTGAAAAAGAAACCATCGAAATTCAATTCAGCGATTTGAAAGAAGGAGAAAAAGGGCTTGTCCTTGCATATAAACAAACATTAATGACTACGTTTTTGTTCTATAACGCTTTGAGCTATATGGGTAAATCAGCTGGTGATTACTTTGCAATGATGGAAAGAGACAACGGGAATTTTATGAAAACAGTTTATGGTTCAAAAGAAATTCTCGGTGGCATTAAAGTATATATTGAAAACAAAAACGATTCCTGGGATTATATCGGTGAATTCTTTGAATTAGGTCCGATATCAACAGACATACAGCTATTAGAAATAAATCAATCAATTAAAGGTAACTGCAAAATTCGTCTCGAAATGACAAAAGGTCTTTGGAGAATTGACTACATTGCTTTGGCTAACAATTGCAAAACAGTATATCCCATCAAGATTAAACCATCTTTTGTAATTAGAAATAATAACATTGACGATAAAGCTCTAAGCGAACTAAATGACATTTCAAAAACTTTAGTTACTCTACCGGGTGATGAATATGAAATTTCTTACAGATTGCCTGACGAATCTGCCAGCTACGAATTCTTTCTTGAAAGCAAAGGATACTATATCGAATGGATAAGAGATGAATGGCTGAAAGATGAAAATCCCTTGCTACTGTCGAAATTAGTACTCAATCCCTCACAATATTTCAAAGATATTGCACCTGAATTCAAACAAGTCGAATCAACTATGGAAGATGCTTTTTGGAGGAGTCGTTATGTCAAAAAATAAAATATTTATTGTTGTCATTTCAATTATATTCCTTTGTGGATGTGCTTCTACAAAAGCACCGAGTGGTTGGCTCGAATCTGCTTCAGATGTAGATTATCATGCTTGGGGTGGCTGGTTATATTTAGAAGTAATACCCGATAAAGCAAAATCTGTTCAAGATTATAAAGTTAATTACAAAGAAAGTGATTTAAAAATCGGTGGTGGTGAATTCATTACTTTTCAAGATAGTTTAGTTTATGTAATTAATAACAACAAAGTGGTAAATGTCCCATTTAATCGTATTTACCGGGCTGAACTTGAAATAGCATCCAACAAAAAAATGGGACTTGCTATTTGGTCATCTCTCGGTTTTCTCTCCACAATTAGTCATGGATTTCTACTCATGTTTTCAGGTCCTGCATGGATGATATTTGGAACAGCTTCTACTGTCAGCGAATCAAATAGAAACAGATTTGTCAGTAATACTCCCGATTATTCATGGTGGATTAACGCTAATAAATTCTCAAGATTTCCTCAGGGTTTACCAAAGAATTATGATTTATCAACCTTAAAATCCAAAGTCATCAAAGATTAATTCATTTTGAAACCATCAGAGTCAGAGAAAAAATATAATCATTCAATAATATTTCAATCAATTATCAGTTTATAAACAATAATTTGATTAATAATCTGGAATTAATATGAAATTCTTTATGCTAATTTTTTTTCTCCTTCTTGCCGGTAATGTTTTTGCAGGCAACAATGCAAGTTATATAATCAAAATTAAAGAAAACAAAGAAAAAGATATCTTTGGAGAAAGAATTTTATCACAGCTTAAATTCAGGCAATTTATTCCTCCTGATTTAATTCTTGCCAAAGAAAAAAATGATAAAATCTTGTCGGATTCCCAAAAAAATGCCTTCAATGAACTCACGAAATACTATATCATTGAAATCCCTGTTAATAATGATGACATTTTAAATGATTTAAGAAAAAATAAATTTATCGAATCAGTTGAACCAAACTATGTTTATCGAATCGAAGAAACTGAATCATTACCAAATGACCCGCAATTCAAAAATCAATGGACTTTAAAAAATATTTTTGCAATTGACGCCTGGGAAAAAGCTACAGGAAAAGGTATCCTCATAGGTATAATAGATACTGGCATTGATTACTATCACCCCGATTTAGTCAATCAGCTTTGGATAAACACAAAAGAAGATTTAAACAAAAACGGAAAGTTCGACCCATGGA
>RCNQ01000062.1 GCA_003731675.1 Bacteroidetes/Chlorobi group bacterium ChocPot_Mid | reverse complement strand
CTCCTTTCATTTCACCTGCTGTATTGATAAAACCGATTTGAGTATTCCTGTTATTCATTGAAATATTAAGAAATCCTAATTGCAATCCATTGGAACGTTCAAGTGCAGTATTGAGCAAAGGTGCAATCTGTAATCCATACAGCTTTTCGCATGAATTGGTTAATAATGATGTTTGAATTCCTATTATACTTCCTGTAAAATTTGCCAGACCTGCAAACTGAATACCATAAAATTCAGATGCATTTACATTCATCAATCCTGCTATTTGCATTCCATAAGAATCTTCGATGACAGTGTTCATAATCCCGCTAATCTGCACTCCATTCATATACTCAGAATTGTAATTCCATATTAATCCAATTTCAAGTCCTCTTAATTTAGCAGATTTTCCTGAAAAAATATTCAATGAGAAATAATTGATTATTTCTTTACCCTGACTGAACATTAATCCCAAGCTATTACTCAATGTAAGTGATATATTTACAGGCATCTGATAATACTTTGATTTTCTATCGAATGTTGTTATGGAGTCAAGATGACCTTCCCTGATTTGTTCACTGAAAGTTAGTGAATCATACCCCCATCTTGGTCTTAAATAAGAATACTGAAAATTATCATAATTATTTCTGAAGGCATAACCTTTAGATTCATTAGCATCATAAAAAGTAACAAAACTTAATTTCGATGATGTTGTATCTTTGCAATATTGTGTTATCATTGAATTTGGGGCAAGTGTAAGCTTATCCATAACATATTCCAGTTCAAACGACAGTCCTTCTTTGTTGTCATCTTTCTCGTAACATTTATAAACAAGTTCAGAGCAAACAAGTTCATTGTCGGACAAAAAATCAAAATTGAAATCATAATTTCTCCCCCAAAATTGAAAAGCAAGCTCTATTGCCTGAGCAATATCCTTTTTCTTTAACTTTGGTCTAAGCACTGCAAGATAATCAGAAGCACCTATTGATTCATAAATATTATGCATCAACACCCCTTCCCCTATTGCTTCGACAATACAATTGTATTTACCATTACTATCAGCTGTGCGGTATTCTTCCCAGGCGAGTGGATATTTGAACTTTAAATGACTTGGGAAATCACTGAATTCGGGATATAACGACCTGTAATAATCCTCAATAATCTTATCGTCTGACCATTTAATTAATTGCTCAGGATTACCGATGAATAAAGCAGAATGAGGCCAAAATCCGGGAATTCCTATATTCGAAAGATACCATTCTTTGCGTTCAAAAATCAAATCACCGGGTTGCAGGATTTCCTCAATAGTATCACATTGCTTTTTATTTATAATTCCATCATGTCTTGAGATTAATCGTGTATCCCCGAAAAAATCAAGTATGCTTCTTTGCAAAGGCATTAACATTTTCTGCTGAAAATCAGTCATAAAGTCAGCAAAATTCCGAAGAAAATATATTTTCCCCATTGACGCACGCATTTTTACAATATACGGAAGTTTATTACCCAAACTTCTGGCGATTTTCACTAACGCTGTATCATTTGTGTAAATATTATTTATTGAAGATATTGTTTTATTACAGGTCTTTTGAAAAGCATTTAAATAGTTTGAGTGCAAAATCTGAAATTTTAAATCTGCATAACTCCCCTGCTTTATTGCGAACTCTGGCTGAGGTTCATCAAGTAAAATTTCAAAATGAGGTTTGTTTAATGTCCTTTCAATTATATATAATCCTAAATCATATCCAATTGCATAGGAATAAAAACTAAGGATTTCCCTTATTTTCTTCAGCTGTTTAGCACCTAACTCTTTCTTTAGTTGTTTCTCAATTTTATCCAATGTAAAATAAATATCATTGAATTGAGCCCAAATCTCTTTTATCATCTTTCTATTAGGTTTAGGCAATGTTTGATAGGTCATCGTATCGGACAAAATGAAATATTTATCAACATATTTTTTCAGATTTTCGGAATTATCATCAAGAGTTAAAAGCTTACTTGCATAATTATTAACCATTAATTCTTCCGATGATTTATCATTAAATTGATTTGATATAACTTGACTGTATAAGCCTAAGAATACTATAAATATTATACTTTTTTGCACGAAAATCAATATAATAATAAATAATTGTTGTAAATATAAGTACTAATTTAATTATTTTGCTTTAATATGTAAAAAATTAGTCATAATTAAAATTTTCTTTCTTGTTTTACCTTTGTTTTTTTTGCATATTTGCTCATTATTTAATTCAATTTTATAAGGAAAATAAAATGACTAATGAATTTGTAAATGCTTTTCAAGATTTCCAGGTATTTGGAGAATTCGGAGGTATTAATCCTTCAATAACTGATTCCTCAACTTTTACGTTCATGCACCCTGCAACTATGGAAAAACTTTTTCACGAGGAAGTTCAAGGATGCTTTCTTTACTCAAGACATCTTAATCCCGCAAATGAAAATTTATCCAAGGCACTGTCATTAATAGAAGGTACCGAAGATGCTTTGGTAACCGCCTCTGGTATGGGTGCTATCAGCACAACATTATTGCAGATTTGTCAGCAATCAGATGAAATAATTTGTCACAGAGTAACTTACGGAGGAACTTATGCTTTACTCAAAAACTTTTTCCCGAGATTAGGCATTAAGACTCATTTCGTCAATATATTGGACGTTGATGCTGTCGAAGCTAAAATAAATAAAAATACAAAAGTAATTTATTGCGAATCTCTGAGCAATCCTATGCTCGAAATTCCTGATTTGGCAAAACTCAGAAATATAGCTGACAAACACAATCTGAAATTGATAGTTGATAACACTTTTACTCCATATTGTATTAATCCAATAAAATTAGGTGCTCATATTGTAATCCATAGTCTTACGAAATATATCAATGGTGCAAGTGATACATTAGGTGGATGTGTTTGTAGCAATCATGACTTCATAAGTTCTATGAAAAGCGTAAATGATGGTGCAGCAATGCTGATTGGTCCTGTGCTCGACAGTCTCAGGTCTTCAAGTATTTTAAAAAACTTGCGCACACTCCATATTAGAATGAGACAACACAGTAAAAATGCAACATACCTTGCGAACAAACTTGAAGAAGCTGGTATTCGTGTAATTTATCCGGGACTGAAAAGTCATCCGCAACATGAATTTGCAAAATCTATATTCAATTTAAACTTTGGATTTAGTGGTATGATAACCATTGATGCAAAGACTATTGAAAATGCAAATAATTTGTTGATTAGAATGCAGGAAGAAAAAGTAGGATATTTTGCTGTAAGTCTGGGCTATTATAAAACTCTGTTCAGTTCTCCGGGTAGAAGCACATCTTCTGAAATTCCTGAGGAAGAACAAGTGGAAATGGGAATGACGCCAGGATTAATTCGTTTCTCTGTTGGTTTAGATGATGATATTGAAAGAACTTTCGAAAGAATTAAAAAGTGTCTTTCTGAAGTTGGCATGTTATAATGAATATTTAATAGCAATATTGTGAGCAGT